>DOVB01000070.1:5672-12211 GCA_003520285.1 Halieaceae bacterium | reverse complement strand
AGCGGCGCAAAATCGACCAACTGCGAGGGCGCGATAACCACCCCGCCCGCATGTTTACCCACATTACGAGTAATGCCTTCTAGCTGGCAGGCCATATCCCATATTTCTTGCGCCTGATCATCATCCCGCAAAAAGTCACGCAAAGTCTCTTCCTGATCGAGCGCTTTTGCCAAAGTCATTCCCACCTCAAAAGGAATCAACTTAGAGAGTTTATCTGCCAGACCGTAGGATTTCCCCTGCACCCGAGCGACATCGCGAACCACCGCTTTCGCTGCCATCGTACCAAAGGTCACTATCTGTGAAACCGCATCTCGACCGTAGTGATTAGCGACGTAATCGATCACCTCATCACGCCGGTCCATGCAAAAATCGATATCGAAATCCGGCATCGATACCCGATCTGGATTCAAAAAGCGCTCAAACAGGAGATCGTACTGCAAGGGATCCAGATCGGTGATCAACAGAGCATAAGCGACGAGCGAACCTGCACCAGATCCACGACCCGGACCCACCGGGATACCATGCTCTTTTGCCCACCGGATAAAATCCATCACGATCAAAAAATAACCAGGGAAGCCCATCTGAATGATGATATCGAGCTCCAAATCCAGACGATCGATATAATCTTGACGGGTGAATCGCGGGTCGGGTATGCGCTCGCCAGCCTCTCCGATTCGCTGAACTAATCCTTGGTGCGACACTTGGCGAAAGTAATTCTGCTCGGTCATACCATCGGGCACAGGGTACTCGGGTAAGCAGGGTGTCCCAAGGTTCAGCACCAGATTACAGCGCGTAGCGATAGCAACCGTGTTCTCTATCGCTTCTGGTAAATCACTGAATAAGGCCTGCATTTCTGCAGGACTGCGCAGAAATTGCTGATCCGAATACCGCTTAGCGCGCCTCGGGTCGTCGAGGGTTCGACCCTCTCCTATACAGACACGAGCTTCATGCGCTTCAAATTCACTCGCGACTAAAAACCGCACATCGTTAGTGGCCACAATGGGGCATAAAAAGCGCTCTGCGAGTTTGACGGCGGCATGTAGATAAGGCTCTTCCGCCTCTCGGCCAGTTCTCTGAACCTCTAAATAAAATCGCTCTGGAAACAGATTCATCCAACGTGAGAGTTGGGCTTCCGCCAATTCAAGCTTATCTGAAATGAGACTTTGTCCAATATCACCCTCTCGGCCCCCCGAGAGTGCGATCAACCCCTCAGTAGATCCGTTTAGCCAATCACAGTGAACATAAGGCACACCCAGCACCTGCCCCTCTTGGTAAGCGCGGGAGATCAAGCGGGTCAAATTTGAGTAGCCGGTCAGATCGGTGACTAACAGAGTCAGTGGCACCGGACGATCATTCCCCTCGACCCCTAGCAGGCTCAAATCCGCGCCGAAAATAGGTTTGACACCTGCGCTCAATGCGGCTTTATAGGCTTTAATCAGACCAAAGAAATTACACACATCGGTGACTGCAACAGCAGCCATGCCCAATTCGGCAACGCGAGACATCAGAGGCTTCACTCGAACGATCCCATCAACGAGGGAGTATTCAGTATGAAGTCTCAAATGCACAAAATCGGTCATGAAAATCTCGTTACTCTGGTGTCAAACAAGCCTTTACCGGCGCGTAGGTGGTGCGATGCTCGGGCAATACGCCATGGGTAGTCAGAGCTTTGCGATGCTCTAGTGTAGGATATCCTTTGTGTTTGGCAAAACCGTATTCGGGATATCGCTCATCGAGCTCTAACATCTCTTGATCGCGCGCCACTTTTGCCAATATTGAAGCTGCGGCGATGCAGGCGTAAACATCATCTCCTTTGACAATCGCCCGCGTAGGGATCGTCAGCGGGGGTACCCGGTTACCATCGATCAGTACTTGCGAGGGCGATACCTTAAGCTGTTCGACCGCGCGTGTCATTGCCAGCATTGTCGCCTGAAGTATATTGAGCTGATCGATCTCTGCAGGTGTAGCGCGGCCCAAAGCAAAGGCAATCGCGTGCTCTTGAATCAGCAACCGCAGCGCATCACGCTGCTTCGAGGAACATTTTTTTGAGTCCCGCAGACCATCAATCGGCTTCGCCGGATCTAAAACAACGGCAGCTGTGACCACGTTGCCGACAAGCGGACCCCGACCCACTTCATCGACACCTGCCACCAAACCATCACAGTACAGCAGACTCATAGTGCCTGCTCGAGCCGTTCCGCAATAACTGTGGCACAGCGTTCTCCGAAATTAGCCCCAAGCTGTTGCTCTAATAGCGTAAAAGCAGTTTGCTGGGCTTGCCGAGCATCCTCTCGCCTAAGAGTCGCGAGCGCATCTGTAAGTGATGGCACACTCAAATCAGACTGTATTAGCTCAGGAACAACCGCTTCACCGGCCAAAATATTCGGCAAACCGGCATAGGGCGTGCGAATCAAATGTCTCATTAAGGCCCAACTCAGAGTCGACATACGGTAAGCAATCACCATAGGGCAGCCCAGTAGAGCGGCTTCTAAAGTCGCCGTTCCCGACGTGACCACGCCAAAATGTGCCACTTTGAGGAGTTCTCGAGACTGTCCTTCAATCACCATGACCGGGACTTTAGCCGCTAGGGCGATCTGTTCGATGATCGCCTTATTCGCCGCACTACTGGCAGGGATGACAAGCGTAAACTGCTCTTGAAATGGCCGACAGGCCTCTAGGTAGATGGGGAGTAATCGTTCAATCTCTTGTCGTCTAGAACCGGGAAGGAGCGCTAACACGGGGCGTTCACCAGACAACCCCAGCTGTCGCTCAATACTGTCGGCTGCCGGTAAATCGTGGAGTGCATCGACCATAGGGTGGCCCACAAAGTGAGCACGAACAGATCGACCCTCATAACAAGCCGGTTCAAACGGGAACAGGCACAAGAGATCGTCACAGGCCTGCTCAACGGTTTTCACTCGCCCACTTCGCCAGGCCCAAACCGTCGGGCTCACCAAATGCATGGTGGGCACAGACGCTTGCTTTAGCGCCGTTTCCAAAGGCAGATTAAAATCAGGGGCATCGATGCCAAGAAATACATCGGGTGGATTCGACAGCCAGCGTTGTTTGAGCGTTTTTCTAATCCGCAATAGCTCTGGCAATCGTTTTAAGGGATCGATTAAACCCATCACTGCAAGACGCTCCATCGGCCACCAGCTATCGCAGCCCTCGGCGATCATCGCGTCTCCCCCAATCCCTTCAATAAGGCAATCAGGGTAGCGCTGTTTTAAGGCTTGAATGACCGCTGCGCCGAGCAAATCACCTGAGTGTTCCCCTGCCACCATCGCCAATCGAAGTGGTCTAGACACTAGCGAACGATACCACGCTCTGAGGCTTCTATGCTCTGAATCAATAAAGCGACCTCTGGCGTCTCGACCAACATCATACTCAAACGTTGAATCGCAATATCAAGGGTCAATCCCTGACGATAAACGATCTTAAACGCACGGCGCAGCTGACTAATCGCCTCGACGCTGAAACCTCTACGCCGCAATCCTTCGGTATTGATGGTCTTGGCCTCAGCCGGCGCACCACTCACAGTCACATAAGCGGGCACATCCTTACCGATCGCTGTCCCCATTCCACTAAAGGCATGCGCACCAATTTTACAAAACTGATGAACGAGCGTGTAGCCACTCAAAATCGCCCAATCACCGACCACCACGTGTCCTGCCAGTGCGGTATTGTTGACCAGTATGGTGTGGTTACCTATCACACTGTCATGACCAATATGGACATAGGCCATGATTAAGTTATGGTCACCGATCACAGTCTCGGAGCGATCTTGAATTGTACCCCTATGAATGGTGGTGTTTTCGCGGATAATATTGTCGTTGCCGATTAATAGACGCGTTGGCTCGTCCCGATACTTTAGATCAGGCGTACGCTCGCCAATACTTGAGAACTGGTAGATATGATTGCGTTCCCCAATCACAGTCGGCCCCCTAATGATGACGTGCGGCTCGATCACGGTATCTTTGCCTATCTGTACATCTGGCCCTATGTAGGTCCAAGGCCCAACAACAGCGCCATCCGCCACTTCCGCTTTAGGGTCAACAATGGCCGTGGGATGAATCGACATTTATCGATCAGCACACAGTATGGTGGCAGATGCGCAACGCTGTCCGTCGACGTCAGATGAAACCTCGAATTTCCATATCCCTCGTCGCTCAGAAATAATTTTAGCGTTCAACATCACTCGGTCTCCGGGGACACAAGGACGCTTAAATCGCAAGTCATCGGCCCCTACGAAGTAATAAATAGAGCCGTCTTCTGGGGTCTTGTTCATCGTAACAAAACCGAGTATCCCCGCAGCCTGGGCCATTGCCTCTAATAGCATCACGCCGGGGAAAACAGGCTCTTCAGGAAAGTGCCCCTGAAAAAACCCTTCATTAATCGTCAAATTCTTGTACGCCACAATCGATTCACCTGGCACCAGCTCGACCACCCGATCAACCAACAAAAAGGGATATCGGTGCGGCAGATATTTGCGGACTTCATGGATGTCCATAATCACGATGATGAATCTCCTGATTTTAAGTTTAATTGCTTCTCTAAGTCAGCAACTCGCAATGCCAGAGTGTCGAGTTGCGAAAACCGCACGGCACTTCTTTTCCAATCCGCAGACCGCATCATGCCGGTGCCAGAAGAAAAGGCCCCGGGAGTCTGTATCGATTTCGTGACCATCGACATAGCGGTCACATGCACGTGATCACAAATCTCTAAGTGACCCACAACGCCAACGCCACCAGCCAAGGTACAGTGGCGCCCAATGACCGTACTCCCCGCCAAACCGACACATCCAGCTAGCGCCGAATGATCCCCGATCACGCAGTTGTGAGCAATTTGCACCTGATTATCGACAATGACATTATTTCCGAGCACCGTGGGATCCAAAACGCCGCGGTCAATCACTGTATTAGCGCCAATCTCGCAGCGGTCGCCAATCACAACGCCGCCAAAGTGCTCTATTTTAACCCAGCCTTGTGAACTTTTGGCAAAGCCAAATCCATCGCTTCCAATCACAGTGTTGGCATGTACTTTACAGTCATCACCAATACGCACGTCCCGATACAAGACGACACCTGCATTTAGATGAGTCCCTTTTCCGACTCGACACATTTCTCCGATAACGACATGCGGCTCTAGAATCACATCGTCACCGATCGCCGTGCCGGCACCAATAACGACACCGGGCCCGATCCGACAGCGCTCACCGATCATGGCCGTAGTGTGAATATGGGCCGTCTTATCAATGAATGGAGCCGACGCCAACTGGGGCGCAAACAGTGCGGTACAGCGAGCAAAAGCGAGATAGGGATCCTCAGAAACTAGACCTGCGCATTGCTGCGGCAAACGATCTAACCACGACTGCCTAACAATGACGGCACCCGCTTGTGTAATATCAAGTTGAGCGAGAAACTGTGACTGAGATACGAAAGCGAGCTCAGTTGAGCTCGCTCGATTTAATGGGGCTAAACCCGTAATGTGGCGATCGCTATCACCAATCAACGTGAGGTTAAGTAGATCAGCTATTTGACCCAGTCTCACACATTACTCGCTAGCAACAGCCAATTGGTTCAGCTTATCGGTCACCTTAGCGGTGATGCTATAACCCGCGTCAGCATGGATCACGGAGTTGCGCTGTAGCAATAGACCAATACCTTCTGTCGCAATCAATTCTCGTAATACTTCCTGTACTTTGGGTGACATCGCTTGCAGAATTTCTTGGCCTGCCAACTGCTCAGCCTGCTGCAACTTGCCAGCAACGTGCTCTAAGTCAGCCTGTTTACTCGCTAACTTTTTTCGCGCCGCCTGCTGCTCATCAACACTCATCACCGACATATCTTTTTGAATTGAGGCAACGAGCTCATCGTACTCAGCACGTAATTGATCGAATTCAGTTTTATCGGATTGATAATCTTCCTGAGTTCGCAAACTTTCCATTTGAGCTTGGGCTTCATCTGTTTGCATGATCGCAACTTCTAAATTGACGACAGCAATACGACCCTGCGCGGAAGCTTGGAACGACACTAAGGCCGCCGCTAACATCAATACATATGGGATTATTTTCGACACTTTACTCTCCTAGATAGAAATTAAAAACCGCGACCTAAAGTAAACTGAAATGCCTCTTCACGGTCATCTGGTCCGGCATTCATTGGCTTCGCCAAACTGAATGTCATTGGTCCAAAACCGGTAATCCAGCTCACTCCAACACCCACCGAGTAACGCAATTCGGCGGCGTCAATATCAAAACAGTTCAGCTGTATCTCTGAACAGTTAGTATTAAATACATTACCCACGTCGACAAAGAATGCAGACCGAAGTTTACTGCGATCTTCTATGAAAGGCATAGGGAACAACAACTCCATGCTACCTTCGAACAATACGTTGCCACCAAATGGGTCAGGGTCATTATCTCGAATAGCAGTGAAATCTAACTTGCCGGTAGCCGGATCGAGCGCGTAACCAAACTGACTACCATCTGGACCACCCACTTCGGTTGGATTACCGTCGGCATCAATTGCAGTGACAGG
>DOVB01000070.1:0-5450 GCA_003520285.1 Halieaceae bacterium | reverse complement strand
AATTCAAGGTCAGAGCCGGGCAGAGATAACTCCAGTGATACCGATTGCGAGGCACCACGAGTCGCTAATCGACCGCGGTTCAGTGTCGACTGAAGCCATGAGGCCGTAATCGTATAATTAAAAAAGTCATCGCCATTCTCATCGAGAAACCCGGTCGCGCCTGCGTTAGTCAATGCTTCGACCGGCAATGTATCGATCGGGTTGAAAACTTCGGCAGAAGAGTAAACACCATTCTCGATGGTCGCACGCTCAAACCATCCGTTAATCCCCTCTTCCAAGCGGGGACTCGCTTTAATCTCTTGAACGGCGTAACGCCCAGAAGTGATTGTGGTGCTGTTGACACCAAAATTAAGACCGATGCGCTGCGTTTCTTTGATCGGATAACCAAACGAGATTGCTCCACCGAGGGTGTCTGTGGTGTAACTGGCCACATTGATCTCTGACAAATCGGTAGCGCGATAGAAAACACTGAAACCTCGACTCACGCCATCTTCAGTAAAATACGGATTGGTGTACGAAATGTTATATAAGTCTTGGTACTGCGAGCTGTTGATCCCAAGACCGATACTCTTACCACTCCCTAAAAAGTTCGCCTGCTCTAGGTTTAAGCCTAGAATCAATCCGGCATCCTGCGCATAGCCCACACTGCCTGAAATAGAGCCTGATGATTGTTCCTCTACGGTAAACTCGACATCGATGAGATCGTCGGTCCCGGGGACAGGGATCGTCTCGACTTCTGCCTTACTAAAGTAACCGAGGCGCTCCAGTCGGACGCGCGACTGATCAATCATTGCTTGCGATGCGGGTGCACTTTCCATTTGGCGCATCTCGCGGCGCAAGACCTCGTCGGCAGTTAGCGCATTCCCCTCAAAGCTGATTCGTCTCACGTACGTTCGCTTACCGGGGTCAATAAAGAATTTCAGATCAACGGTGTTATCGTCTGCATTAACCTCGGGGATTCCTGTGACCTTGGCAAAATTATAGCCTTCGTTCCCGAGCCGCTGGGTCAGATACTCTTCCGTAGCAGTCACCGCAGCTTGGTTGTACGTTTGATCTGCTCGCAGCAGCACAAAGGGCATCAGTAGGGGTTTATCAACGACCAAATCACCCGAGAGGTCAACCGACGACACTGTAAACTGTTCGCCTTCGGTAATGTTGGCAGTAATAAATACCGCTGTTTTATCTGGTGAGACCGCAACCTGAGTCGAGTCAATCGAGAACTGTAGGTAGCCCCGATCCATGTAATAAGAGGTGAGAGTTTCAAGATCGCCGGTCAGCTTCTCTTTCGAATACTTGTCGTCGCTGGTAAAAAACGAGAGCCAACCGCCTTTCTTGAGCTCAAATTCACGAATTAATTCGTCTTCGGGGAACAGCGTATTACCAACAATGTTGATGTGCTGAATACGCGCTGGAGTGCCCTCATCGATCGTGATGCTGATAGACACCCGATTCCTTGGCTCTGGGATCACATCAGTCTCGATAGAGGCGTCATAGCGACCCTGCTGAACGTACTGCCGCTGTAACTCTAACTGCATACCTTCAAGTGTCGAGCGCTGAAAAACCTGCCCTACGGCCAGTCCGGCGCCACTGAGGCCCTCGAGCAAAGCCTCTGTTTCAATCGCCTTGTTACCATCAATGTTAATTTCACTGATACTAGGGCGCTCGGCTACCAAGATCACCAATACCGAGCCATCTCTGCCCACTTGTATGTCATCGAAATTGCCGGTGGCGAACAAATTGCGCGACGCCTGACGCAGCAATGCTGGTGTAGCGATATCACCCACGGCCACGGGGAGTGACGCGAATACGCTACCCGCCGAGATACGCTGTAATCCTTCAACCCTGATATCGCTTACTTGGAAAGGCTCAGCTTTTACTCCAAGCGCCAAGGTACTTAAAGCAAAAATGGCGATTAGTTGTATCAAAAATTTCAAGGTAACCCTTATTGTTAAGCTCACAGCAACCCGACGCTGCAGCGATGTTGAGAAGCTCGAATCATAATCGCGCCACGTCATTATACAATGCAAACACCATCAAACAGCTAACCAAAAATAAGCCAATTTGATAGCCAATGATCTGAACCCGTTCAGACACTGGTCGACCCGAAACCCACTCAATCACGTAGTACATGATATGCCCCCCATCGAGTATCGGTATCGGCAAGAGATTTAACACCCCAAGACTGACACTGAGAAGAGCGATAAAACCAAAGTAGCTCTCAAAACCCGATTCGGCGGTCGCGGTCGCCACTTTAGCAATGGTGATCGGACCACTCAAGTTTTTAGGTGATATTAGCCCTTCTAACATCTTTCTTAGTGATTCCAAAGTGAAGGATATTAGCTCTGAGGTTCTTGCCAGTGCTGCACCAAGCGCCTCTACCGGACCCCTATCAATCGTGCGAATCATGTCCTCTGGCCACGCCGGAGGCTGCACACCAATGCCCAACTGACCATAACTGACACCATCGCTCAGTGCTCGTCCTACAACCACGTTGATCTCTATGGGGACCCCATCCCGCAGTAGGCTTAGCACCAAGCGCTCGTCCGGTCGATCTCGGATCACATCGACTAACTCATCCCACAAGGCAATTGGCTGACCATCGATTGCCGTAATTTGGTCCCCCACTTGCACGCCAGCAGCTTGGGCCGCGCCATCATCGAGCAGACTGCCAACAATTGGGACAATATCGGGGCTGATCGGAGCGATGCCGAAGGCCTGTATCAGTTGCGGCTCTTCCTCTCCCACTAACCATCGATTGAGATAAACAGACGAGTTATAAATACGTTCAGAGGGCGGGTATGTCGCCGCCAACTCAAGGTAACCGGTATCACCCAAGCGCTCCAGAAGGCGGAAATTCACCGACTGCCAAGTTGGAGTATCGACACCATCGATCGCGACAATCTCTTGGCCAGCCTCAAGCGCCGCCATCTCAGCCAAGCTTCCGGGAGTGACTGCGCCAATCACCGGTGCCAAACCGCGTTCCCCCGCCCAAAAGAGACAAAAGTAAATAAAGATAGCGAGCAAAAAATTAGCAAGGGGGCCAGCTGCCGCGATCGCAATCCGCTGGCTCACCGGTCGATTATTGAATGCCTGCTCTTTGAGTGCACCTTCGACTGGGGTCTCCCGCTCATCGAGCATCTTGACATAGCCCCCAAGGGGTAACATGCCAATCGAATATTCAACACCATCACGGGCGGTTCGCGACCAAATAGCGCGTCCAAAGCCAACCGAGAACTTTAAAACCTTGACACCACAACGTCGGGCTACCCAGAAATGGCCAAACTCATGCACGGTCACCACAATCCCTAAGGTAAGGGCAAGCATACCGAGTGTTTGAAGCACCGTTATCATGTGTACTAGAGCCTCCTGGCCATTCGAAACTCAGCGACCGCACGTTGAGCGCAATCACGAGCGACAAGATCTTGGTCTAAGACCACAGTTAACGACGAGGGTTCCCTATTAGGCACTTCGATCAGAACCGACTCAACGACTCTTGGAATATCACCGAACTGCAAATCACCTTGTAAAAACGCCGCTACCGCCACCTCATTCGCCGCATTGCAAAGCGCACTGGCAGTGCCACCGGCTGTGGCGGCCTCGCGCGCAAGCCGCAGGCAGGGAAACCGATGTAAATCCGCTTCTTCGAACGTCAAACTGCCGAGCTTACAAAAGTCGAGTGGAGAAACGCCAGAGTGAGTTCGCTCAGGCCACCCCAAACCATAGGCGATTGGCGTGCGCATGTCAGGTAATCCCATTTGCGACAGCACACTGCCATCACAGTATCGAACCATAGAATGGATAATGCTTTGTGGGTGCACCAGAACCTCGATGCGGCTGGGATGCATATCGAATAGCCAGCTCGCTTCAATCAACTCTAAGCCTTTGTTCATGAGGCTCGCTGAATCTACCGATATCTTTGCACCCATACTCCAGTTAGGGTGGGCAATAGCCTGCTCAGGTGTTGCCTGTGCTATAGCCTCTGCGGACCAGGTTCGGAAGGGGCCGCCAGACGCGGTTAAGATGATGCTCTCGACGCCGCGCAAGCACGGTTTGGCCCGGTCATCATGTTCAAGGCACTGAAAAATGGCATTATGTTCAGAATCAATCGGCAGAATATGAGATCCCGAAGCCTCGGCGCTATTCATCAAGAGCGCACCGGCCATAACCAGAGACTCCTTATTCGCCAGCAACAGTTTTTTGCCAGCCCGAGCAGCTGCCAAAGTAGAACTCAAACCTGCTGCACCAACAATCGCCGCCATCACACTGTCGATATGATCTGATCCAGCCAGCGCCTCAAGACGATCAGAGCCACTGCAGACTATCACGTCAGAACCGATCAAAGCTTGCTCGAGGACCTCTGCGGCAGCCGGATCTGCCATGTGGGCAAACTTAGGCCGATGCCGCCAGCACAACTCCGCCATTGCCTCTGCTGACGACTGAGCCGCTAAAACGGTCACTTCATAACGATCAGGGTTCCGAGCGATGACATCCAGCGTGCTCCTGCCGATCGACCCAGTCGCGCCAAAAATACCGACCCTCTGGATTGCATCACGGGTCGTCACCAGTGAACCAACATATAACCGAGCGCAAATACAGGCGCTGCGCCGCAAATACTATCGAGACGATCCAATACACCGCCATGCCCCGGCAATAGAACCCCACTGTCCTTGTGACCACTTTCGCGCTTCACCATACTCACCATGAGGTCTCCCAATACCGATGCAAGCGCAGTGCTCAGAATCAATCCTAGAATGACCTGTAAGCTGAGGTGTGATAGCTCCACCGGCAACACCCACCAAATCAGTGCAGCGAGAAGACCGCTCGCGACAAAGCCGCCCCAAAAACCTTCCCAGGTCTTACTCGGACTCACATTAGGTGCCAACTTGTGACGACCCAGGGCGCGACCAAAGAAATAAGCGCCGACATCAGCAACGACCACTGTAGCCACCATGGCAATGAGGATATAAGGACCGAGCGGTACACTCAGCAAAAATATGGCAGCGATCCACGCTGGTACCAATACCCAATACCCCATTATCAATCGAGCGAAGGAACTCCGCCACAGAATCGCGCTACTCGGATAACCCTTGACCCAGAGCAACCCAATGGCCCAGGCAAAGCATGATGCACCTAGAATAGCTCTAACCTCATACTGCTTCACCGCACCCAATAAATCACCGTAAGAGGTCGCTACTAATAAACTGCCTGCAATCACGCATAGATAGACTGCTCGACTCAATGCTGACGTGAGGCCAGATAAACGGCTCCACTCCCAAGCACCAAGGAGCACAAAGACTGCAAACAACGCACTTAAAACGAGTGGCGACACGAAAAGTACGATGGAGATAAAAATCACCGCTAAAGGTACTCCCGTCATTAAACGGGCCTTAAGCATGCAGTGACTCCCGTTTGGAGCGACCACCAAAGCGGCGCTCGCGACGGGCGAACTC
>DOVB01000005.1:3372-9294 GCA_003520285.1 Halieaceae bacterium | reverse complement strand
ACCACACCCATCTTGCACCCCGATGTCACCAACACCATTTTTTCAACACCATTACCACAAGTTCTGATTCTTACTGCGATTGTTGTAGGTATTTCAACGAGCGCCTTGGGGCTGGCCATTATCGTGCGTATTAAAGAAGCCTACGGCACCATAGAAGAAGACGAGATCCGCGACCAGGATAGCGCTCAATGATTTGGTCTAGTCACTATCCTGTGCTGCAAGTCGTGCTTCCCCTGCTAATGGCACCGTTCATTATTATGTTGCGGCCGGCCAGATTAGCTTGGTTAGCAGCAACCGCTACCAGTCTGCTCGCGTTTGCTGTGTCGGTCGCGCTGGTTAACTTAGTCAATGACTCGGGGGCGATGAGCTACCCGGTTGGGGGCTGGGCCGCTCCTTATGGCATTGAGTTACGCGTCGACTCGCTCAGCGCCATGATGCTACTGATTGTTTCTGGGGCCTCTTCGCTCGCTCTGCTGGCCAGCTACCGCAGTTTAACGACAGAGATTGGCGAGGATAGGCTAGGTTTATTCTTATCTGCATGGATGCTGGTGCTCGCTGGTCTCTCTGGCATTTTGGTGGCGGCTGATGCGTTCAATATTTTTGTGTTTATGGAAATCGCCTCTCTCGCGAGCTATGTTCTAGTCTCTGGCGGTGCCGACCGCCGCGCGCTCCCAACCGTCTTCAAATATCTCGTTATGGGCACCTTGGGTGCCACGTTTTATCTGATTGGCGTAGGCCTAATCTACATTATGACGGGCACATTGAATCTAGCGGACATGGCTGTTCGAATTCAGGATGTGCAAGACCCTATCCTCTTTTTTGCTGCAGCTGGCTTTATTTCTGTGGGCCTGGCCTTAAAAGCGGCTATTTTCCCACTCCATGCTTGGCTGCCCAACGCTTACACCTTCGCACCGCACGCCGTCAGCGTATTTTTGGCCGCATGCTCCACTAAGGTCGCGTTGTACGTTTTCTTCCGAGTCGATTTCGCCCTGTTTCAAGGGAACCTTGGGCACCATGCCGAACAGTTTTCGCTCTATCTAATGCCGATGGCCCTCGCCGCCATTCTCTATGGGTCGGCAATGGCTATCAGAGAACCTCTGGTTAAGCGCTTGTTCGCTTGGTCTTCTATCGCGCAGATAGGCTACATTATTCTTGGCGTGTCCTTGCTCACGGAAGCCTCGATATCAGCTGCCCTACTGCACATGTTCAATCACGCTCTCGCCAAAGGCGCGTTATTCATTGGTATTATCGCTCTCGCAGCGCATACGCACAGCTTGAGTCTGCAAGGTATCGCTGGGCTTGGACGCAACCATCCCGTCATTGGTACCGCCATCTTGCTGGCCGGTTTGAGTCTGGTTGGAATTCCAGGCACGGCTGGATTCATTAGTAAGTGGTTGCTCATCGAAGCCATCATCGAACAACAGCGCTTTGTCATACCTCTGCTTGCCGTGGTACTCATAAGCTCGCTGATGGCAGTGGTTTACATCGCTAAGGTAGCAGAAGCCCTATTTTTTGCTGAAGCACCAACCACACCCGCTAACAATCGGGTTTCAGCCGCTGCTCTGGTTCTGTTGATAGTCGTGTTCGCGAATATCGTGTTTGGATTAGCACCGCAATTTCCAATCGGTCTTGCTGAGCAGGCAGCACAACTCCTTCTATTAGGGTCAGCCATATGACAGACCCCAGCATCCTCATATTACCCTTATTGATCCCGGCGCTAGGTGCCATAGTCATTGGGCTGTGCGGCAAAATAAGCCCCAACGTTCGGGAAACCGCAACCTTTGTAACTGCATTGTTACTCGCTGTCGTCGTCTGGCAAATTGCGATTGCAACTGCTCAAGGCGATCGCGCCAGTTTCGTTCTTGCGAACTTATCCAGCACTCTGTCGATAAAACTGCATGTCGAGCCACTGGGTGCACTTTTCGCAACGCTCGCATCGAGCCTGTGGATCGTGAACTCTCTCTATTCAGTGGGCTATATGCGCGGCAACAAGGAGCAGCATCAAACTCGATTCTATCTTTTTTTCGCGATCTCGATAGCAGCCACTATGGGCGTGGCACTCGCAGGGAATCTTTTCACGCTATTTTTATTCTACGAAATACTGACACTCGCGACCTACCCTCTTGTCACGCACAAGGGTGATGCAGCGACCATTAAATCGGCGCGCGTCTACTTGGGTATCTTGATGGGCACTTCGATTACGCTGTTTCTGCCAGCGGTGATTTGGGTGACCAGCCTGGGTGCCGGCGATTTCACTTTAGGTGGCACACTCGAAGATTACGTCGATGCACCCACCGCCGGGTTACTCCTCGCCTTGTTTGTTTTTGGTATCGGTAAAGCCGCGATCATGCCAATACACCGCTGGCTGCCCGCGGCCATGGTCGCTCCAACGCCAGTCAGTGCACTGCTTCACGCAGTGGCTGTGGTCAAAGCGGGTGTCTTCAGTATCACTAAAATCATTCTTTATATTTTTGGCGCCGACTGGCTATTCGGCCTTGCAACATCGCAGTGGCTCATTTGGATCAGTGCCTTCACAATCATTGCTGCCAGCGTTATCGCTCTGCGTCAAACGAATCTCAAGCGCCTGTTGGCTTACTCCACCATTGGTCAGCTGTCGTATGTCATTATGGCGACGGCTATTCTTAAGCCGATGGCAGAAATCGGCGCAGCCCTGCATATGGTGGCGCACGCTTTTGGGAAGATCAGCTTATTTTTTGCCGCTGGCGCAATCTATGTTGTCAGCAAAAAAATTGATATCACCCAACTCGCAGGTATCGGCCGACGTATGCCGATAACAATGACCGCCTTCACTATCGGCGCACTTAGCATGATTGGGGTGCCTCCCACCGGCGGATTTGTCTCGAAGTGGTATATCCTGGGTGGCGCATTCCAAGCGGACAATTACATCGCTATCTTTACAATTATCATCAGCACGGGCTTGAATGCGGCGTACTTCCTGCCGATTATTTATGCCGCCTGGTTCTTAAAAGAAGATCAACCGCCCAAGATCGACCATGGCGAAGCGCCTTGGCCTATGGTGGTAGCTATTTCAATCACTGCGCTACTCACGATTGGCTTTTTCTTCTTCAACGCGCCAGTGATCGATTTAGAGCGGCAACTGGTTGAGGGATTCATGTGATGCAGGATAACAACACCCAGCGAATCATTCATCGCGCTTGGTTTATCTTTGCCGTGATTCTGATTGCCACCTTGGTGGTAGAGTGGTTCGTTCCCGGAAAAACGCCATTTGAGTCTTCCCAGTGGTGGAGCTTCGGCGCTGTATTCGGATTCTTCAGTTGTTTTGCTATGGTCGTCTTTGCCAAACTTTTAGGCTTTGTGCTGAAGCGATCCGAAGACTATTATCAGGAGACTCAAGATGATTGAGCTTCTGCCGCCAGCGCTCATCCTACTTGCATCAGCACTCTGGATAGCGCTTGTTCCAAACGTTTGGCATAGGCTTGGGTTGTTCTTTGGTCCCGTTCTAACCCTGTATGCCATCTGGATGGTACCCGATGGTGTTTCACTGACAGCGCCATTTTTGGATTATCAGCTCGAGCTAATCGAGGCTAGTCCAGAGCGGCGCTTGTTCGCGACAATCTTTGCCATCATGGCCGGTGTTGGTGGCTTGTATGCGTTTAACCACGCGCGGCGATTAGAACTCGCTAGCGCCTTCGCTTATGCCTCGGGTGCAATCGGTGTGTGCTTTGCGGGTGATCTCATTACCTTATTCCTGTTTTGGGAGCTGATGGCGCTCTTCTCTACGCTGGTCGTCTGGTTCGGCGGTACACCCGGCGCTCGGGCAGCAGGTGTGCGCTACGCTATCGTGCACCTACTCGGCGGAGTCATTTTAAAAGTGGGTATCGAAGGCGTGGTAGTTCATACCGGCTCGATTGATATCCAGCCCCTGCAAGCCAATAACTTCGATACCTATATGATGCTTGCGGGTATTCTGATTAACGCCGCTGCGCCTCCCGTATCAGCGTGGCTATCGGACGCCTACCCAGAGGCCTCACCCAGCGGCTCGTTGTTCCTGTCGGCGTTTACCACTAAAACTGCGATCCTGGCTCTCATTTTGTTGTTCCCCGGTACCGAACTGCTCATCTATGTCGGCATGTTCATGATCCTTTATGGCATCATTTGGGCTCTTCTAGAGAATAACGTGCGTCGAATTTTGGCTTTTTCGATCGTCAACCAAGTCGGCTTCATGGTAGTGGCTGTGGGTATCGGCACACCGATGGCACTCAATGGAGCAACCGCGCACGCCTTCGCCCACATTATTTACAAAGCGCTCCTGTTCATGAGTGCAGGCGTTGTGATCTACCACACGGGTAAAGAGAAATGCAACGAGTTGGGCGGACTCTACCGCACCATGCCGATTACGGCGGCCTGCGGTATTGTTGGAGCCCTAGCGATTTCGAGCTTTCCCCTGACCTCGGGGTTTACCACGAAGACGATGATCTCCGAAGCAGCCTCGATGGAGGGTTTGGTTCTGGTGTGGTATGTGCTTGCCGCTGCGTCAGCAGGGGTATTTTTGCACGCCGGTATTAAGTTTCCATGGTACGTCTTCTTTCAGAAAGATTCCGGTTTACGACCCAAAGATGCGCCGTGGAATATGAGTCTGGCAATGCTATTGTTTGTGGCCATGTGCTTCTTGATTGGCATCATGCCTGCACCCTTTTATGAACTACTGCCCTATCCCACCGACTTCAATGCGTACAAACCTGGCAAAGTGGTCTTTTATTTACAGTTACTGCTATTTTCTGGCCTCGCGTTCTTTTTGTTACTGCCGCTGATAAAACGCACTAATACGCTAACGCTCGATACTGATTGGCTGTGGAGAAGGCTCGGGAAAAGTCTCGCGCTACATGGCCTGAACGCCCTCAGCAAGCTGAGTTCAGCATTTGCGCGGGTAAGCCCGCTAGTCACCTCAAGAATCACACAGTGGGCCAATGCGAGCAGCAGCGACCAAGAGCAACAAGGCACTTTATCTTGGTCGATTGGCACCACGGCCGCTTGGATTATGACCCTGCTGATTCTGTATATTGGATACTATTACTGGTAGATCGGGTTCTTACACAGCCAATCAGGTGCACTAGTTCACTCCTGCTGCTCCCTTAACTCAGAGCCCTGTTGCGCTGGCGAGTCGACAGAGGTTTTTGCCACCGTTGGTGGCTGTGTGTCGGAACCCCAGCTAAAGACGCTTGCCACGTAACTCCAAGCACATATAGCCAAATCTGTGATCCCGTGAAAGTCCTCATTTGCTGCACAATGGTGGGCTATACTCAGACTATGACGAGCCCATTACCTCATCTATCGCTTCGAGCCAAACTAGCGTTGGCTTTTTTTGCCGCAAATTTGACGCTGCTTGGGCTGGTCTATCTCGTTACCCAATACCGCTTTAATAATGATTTCTCTGAACTGGTGCTGCAACAGGATCTTCGCGCGCTAGATCAACATACTCAACCTCTGATCGAGCTGTATGCAAAGCGCTCTGCCTGGCCACCCCCACGTAGCATGGAACTCAGGGAGGCGGTGAGAGAGATGGTTATGAGCTATCGCGCCAGCGAAACACGGTCACTTAGACTGAGACGGCTCTCACTACTGGATCAAGACGGCAAGCATCTGATCGGACCTCTCGCCCAAGCAGATCGCTCTGTGACCCACGAACTGATCATGAATCAGCAAACGATTGGCTTTCTAGCCCTACCGCCGTTGCCATCGATCCCCAGCGGTATCGAACACGCGTTTGTGCAGCAGCAAAATCAAACCTTCCTTATGGCTATGTTGGCAACCGGCTTGATCGCGTTTGGATTCGCACTCTGGTTCTCTGCTCGTTTTGTAGCGCCGATTCGGCTGATTGGTCGCGCCCTGACCCAGTTAACCGCTGGCGAACGCAATCTCCAACTCAATCTGCCTGAAGGC
>DOVB01000005.1:0-3151 GCA_003520285.1 Halieaceae bacterium | reverse complement strand
GTCGATCGAATCACTCCACCAAGAGGTGAAGCATCTCGACTACTTAGTGAGCGATCTTTACGATTTAAGCGCGGCAGAAAGTGGTGCGATCCTCTTAGCAAAAAAAGACTGTGCCTTAGATCAACATCTAGCCCGCGCTGCGTCGCGTCACCAACAGGGACTGGCGAATCGAGGCCTCAGTATGGAAACGGCGGCACTTTCACCGAGAGCCACAATGCTGTTTGCCGACTCAGATCGCTTAGATCAAATATTGGATAATCTGATCAGCAATAGTATCCGTTACTGCTCTCAAGGAGCGACTTTACGATGGGCCTCTCAAACCGATGGGCATCATGTCGTCTGGTCGCTAGAGGACTCAGGGCCGGGTTTCGAGGGCGATCCGGAACAGCTGTTCGAGCGCTTATATCGCGCTGATCGCTCACGAAACCGCGTGCTCGGCGGCGCTGGACTGGGATTAGCCATTGTGAAATCCTTGACGCAAGCGCATACCGCAGAGGTGAACGCCTCGCATTCAAGCATGGGCGGATTAAAATTTACTTTTCGCTGGCCTCAAGGCGACAGGAGTTCGTCATGATTGCCGTGGTTGAGGACGACCCTAAAATTGCCGCTCTGTTAAGAGACTACTTAGTGCAGTCTGGCTTTGACGCGCTGACCTTCAGCACCGCCACAGAACTCAGAGCGATACTCCCTAGCCTCACCATCGAGACTTTTTTACTCGATGTTATGCTGCCCGATGAAGACGGATTTAGTCTGTGTGAATTTATTCGAAGAAGCAGCAACGCACCGATACTCTTCATTAGTGCTCGGATCTCTGAAGCCGATCGGCTGCGTGGACTTGAGCTCGGTGCTGATGATTACATTATCAAGCCGTTCAGCCCCAATGAGGTCATAGCGCGCGTCAAAGCCAATTTGAAGCGCTACCAAAACACTCAACTCAGCACCGACCTAGCGATCGGGCCTCAGCTGACTCTCGACAGGTCAGCCTTGCGCGCTTGCTTAGGTGAACTATGCGCAGATTTAACGGCAGTAGAATGCGCTTTACTTGGAGCTCTAATGAGCTCGCCCGACCGACTATTCACTCGCAACCAGCTCATGGATGTCATTTATACCGATGGTCGAATCGTGAGCGATCGCACCATCGATAGCCATATTAAGAAACTGAGAAAGCGACTAGCAAGCATTGGTCAAGAATCTTGTATCGATACCGCCTACGGCGTTGGCTATCGATATCGACCCTCCACAAAAACATCTTAATTGATGCACATTTGCTGCACAGTCTTTTTATACACTGTGTGCTGAGTGGTGTTGCACCACCGACGTTTACCACTGAGTGACAGACCCCTAAGAGGAAAAAGTTATGTTAATACGTCTTATTATAAGCGGCCTTGTTGCCCTTACCTTATCAACAGGCACCTTTGCTATGCATCACGCCAACACGGATCGCCCTGAGGGCATGCGGGTCGAACAACTGCAAACCGCGCTTGGATTAACAGATGAGCAAACGACTGCAGTAACCAATATTATGCGCAAACAAAAAGAACAAGCGAAAGCTCTACGTAAAGCAACTCGCGACCAGCGCAAGGCCTTAAGAGAGCAGACTCGACAAGAGCTTAGCCAGGTTCTTACCGCCGAGCAAATGGATCTATTGGACGAGCGAAGAAGGCAGCAAGCTGAGAAGCGATCAGAGAAAAAAGCGCACTCAAACTGAGGTCTTGGCCGCCTTCTGAAAACCAGAGGCGGCTTCCCCATGATTTCAGGAGCTGGCCCGCGATAGCCCAGCACTTTATTATCAAGAAAATTAAGTGCGTCTGCCCCGTATAACACCGACTCATTTTTGCCATGAAACTGTCGTCAAATCACGCTAAGCTCGGCCTTACCGAACTAGGAGAGAGACGATGACTCAGCATACGATTAAACGCAGAACCATGGTGAAAGGTTTGGGAGCCAGTCTTGGCATTTTAGCCTTGCGAGGTTTCCACGTGACCGCCGAAAATTCGGTTCACTTCACACACGGACTCGCCAGCGGCGACCCTCTGCAAGACCGCGTGATTCTCTGGACCAGGTTGCTGCCGGGCTCGGGGCAGGCTAAGTCACTCGCGTGTCAGTGGCAAGTGGCCACCGACAAACAGTTTAAGCGTATTGTCAGCGAAGGCACTGCGGCAGCGACCCCGAGCACGGATTACACCGTCAAAGTCGACGCTACCGGCTTGAAACCCGGGAAACAGTACTTTTATCGATTTCTCAGCGAAGGCGTCACCTCTGCTGTTGGCCGAACCAAAACGCTTCCAGAAGGCCGGGTCAAATCCTTTAAGATTGGGTTTGCATCTTGCTCGAATTATCCGCAAGGCTACTTCAATGCCTATGCGGATATGGCCCAATCGGAACTGGATCTTGTTCTGCACTTAGGTGACTATATTTATGAATATGCCGATGGCGTTTATTCAAACTCAATAGCAGTCGAGGAGCTCGGGCGTCGTGTTAAACCGTCTGGAGAGATCATCGCGCTGGAAGATTATCGTATGCGCTACGGCCTGTATCGCATCGATCCCGACCTGCAAGCTCTGCATCAGAATCATCCCATGATTGCCGTATGGGACGACCATGAACTCACCAACAATACGTGGCATTCTGGTGCCGAAAACCACAACGACGGTGAAGGCGACTTCGCCACTCGCATGGCTGCAGCGAAAAAGGCATATCACGAGTGGATGCCGATCCGAACTCAAACCTCAGATCAGGAACCGATCTATCGCAACTTTGAAATTGGTGACTTGGCGGATCTTTCAATGCTCGATACGCGGCTCATAGGGCGTGACGAGCAGCTAGAATACGCGAAGGATCTACAAGGTGATCCAGCCACTTTTGTACGTGACAAACTTAACAATCCCGCGCGGCAATTACTGGGCAAAGAGCAAAGTGAGTGGTTACAAACTACCCTAAAGCGCAGCAAAAAGCGCGGGGCGACCTGGCAGATCTTGGGCCAGCAGGTGCTGATGGGGAAACTCAAGGTGCCTTCTATCGACCCCGCTCTGATTGACCAAGCCCCGATACCTGAGCAATACAAAACGCGAATCAAAGGCATGCTGAGTCTAAGTCAGCTTGGATTGCCTCTTAACCTTGACGCTTGGGACGGC
Organism: Halieaceae bacterium; assembly: GCA_003520285.1. Classification (GTDB taxonomy): domain Bacteria; phylum Pseudomonadota; class Gammaproteobacteria; order Pseudomonadales; family Halieaceae; genus Aequoribacter. The sequence goes on along the minus strand of DOVB01000005.1, from coordinate 17 downwards.
TACCCAGTCGCACGCGC
>DOVB01000006.1:8919-10411 GCA_003520285.1 Halieaceae bacterium | reverse complement strand
GTTACCTCAATTTTATCGCCCGGTTCGTGCTGCTCGATCTGCGTAAAGTACTCGTCATTGTTGCGCACTCGAACGCCGTTGATGTGAGTGATGATGTCGCCAAGTACGATATCCCCTCGATAGTTGCGATAAGCACCGGTGAGTCCAGCTTGTTCCGCAGGTAGACCTGGGTACACCCGCACCACTGGAACTCCGCCTATTTTATAGCGACTGATCCAACGATCACTTGCGAGTTCGACACCCATAATCGGACGCAACACGCGACCATAACTGATCAGTTGAGGGACCACCTCGGCGACCGTATTGACGGGTATCGCAAACCCAATTCCGGCACTCGCCCCACTCGGGCTAAAAATAGCCGTGTTGACTCCGATGAGCTGGCCCAATGAGTTCAGTAGAGGCCCGCCTGAATTACCCGGGTTAATCGCCGCATCTGTTTGGATCACGCCTCGTATGGTGCGGTTACTGGGGGCCTTTATTTCACGCCCCAAAGCACTCACCACACCGGTGGTAAGTGTGGTGTCTAAGCCGAAAGGGTTGCCTATTGCGAGCACCTTGCGTCCAACTTGGAGCTCGCTCGAATCGCCCAGAGGGAGGGTTTGAAGATCATCGGGTGCGTCTTCGATACGCAGCACTGCCAGATCTTTTTCCGGGGCGACGCCAATCACTTCGGCCGCGTACTCAGAGCGATCTTGTAGGGTGACAGTCAGTCTTTGAGCACCGGCAATCACGTGATAGTTGGTGACTACCAATCCGGCTTTATTCCAGATAAACCCGGAACCAGAACCGCGCGGAATCTCTTCAACATTCAGCGAAAAGAGTCCCCGTCTGAGTGCTTTGTTGGTAACAAAGACCACGGCGGGGCTCGCCTGACTGAAAATCTGTGTTGTATTGGCCTCGTCTTCCGTGGCGAAGGTCAAATAGTCAGGTGCGTCTGCATCTCTGAAATCAGTCACTGATGGCGTTGGGGAGAGCTCGGTTTCGCTAGCGCTGCAGGCGCCAGTGAGAGCAATCAGCGCAACCCCTATCATTTTTAGATAGGCGGTCGGCGAATAACTCACGATCGAATACCCCGCAGCGCATTGATCCGATCATCGAGTGGCGGGTGTGACGCCAATAATTGGGCTAAACCGCTCTTATTCAGATTGCGGATGCCAAAAGCGGTCAGCTCGCCGGGCAGATCATTGGGTAAGTTTTGTTCTTGCCGCAACCGTTCCAGGGCAGCAATCATAGACGATCGCCCTGCCAGCGATGCTCCAGCGGCGTCCGCTCGATATTCTCGGAGCCTCGAAAACCAAGCGACTATCATGCTCGCGAAGATGCCGAGTACGATTTCAGCAATGAAAGTGACCACAAAGTATCCGATGCCATAGCCTCGCTGAGTTTTGAAAACAACGCGATCGACGGTATGACCGATGATTCGAGCAAAGAACATCACGAAGGTGTTCACGACACCTTGCAACAGAGTTAAGGTCACCATATCACCGTTGGC
>DOVB01000006.1:8188-8659 GCA_003520285.1 Halieaceae bacterium | reverse complement strand
GTTTGGATTCCTGCCTCGCGTGAGAGCTCTGCGACGGTGTCCAGTAGCCAGCGAGTTTGTTGATCATTAGGTCGCGCGATAATCTGTGTTCCGGTCGCGCGTTTTGCCATCCATTTGCTCAGAAACAATGAGATAAAAGCGCCACCAAAGCCGAACAAGGCGCAGAACACTAATAAGGCTCGCAGATCTAGATCGACGCCATTGGCGGCCAATATGCTGCTGAAACCGAGTAAGTTAAAGACAACACTGACTAACAACAGCACCGCCAAGTTCGTCATTAAAAATAGGATAATACGCATGGTTGCACCTTTGCTGAGATCACAGTAGATACGCACAGATTCTGCGTTCCGTTTACTATTTTGGGTCGAGTTTGTGGTAAATCAAGTGCATTGCGCACCGTTGAGGCCACTTTTTCGGGCGTTGGTCGCGGCTTGTTCAGGAATGATACTCTCGGCACAAGGCACAAGGCAC
>DOVB01000006.1:0-7883 GCA_003520285.1 Halieaceae bacterium | reverse complement strand
GGCACAAGGCACAAGGCACACGGCACACGGCACAAGTAATGTGTCATGAATCGGGTGTCACGAACAAGGTGCTAGAAGCCACTCGCCACCTGCCGAATTTAGCCACCGATGCTGAGCTAGGTTAGATCGATCTGTGATTTAGCCACCGATGCTGAGCTAGGTTAGATCGATCTGTGATTTAGCCACCGATGCTGAGCTAGGTTGGATCGATCTGTGATTTAGCCACCGACGCTGAGCTAGGTTGGATCGATCTGTGATTTAGCCACCGACGCTGAGCTAGGTTGGATCGATCTGTTTGACGCGAGCTCTAAGACCGGGATCCTTTACCGACATTTCCACTAGGGCGTTGAGCGCGTCGTCGTGGTGTTCATAGCGGACCCACTTTACTGACTCGTCGTGGTCAACCCACTCTTGCTGTTTGCTCCAGTATCGATTGGCTTGATTGATGATCACAAAATAGAGTGACATGAGGCTTATTCACCCAGTAAAAAATCTTTAGCAGCATTCACTCGAGCTGCCAGATAATCATTGCCACCTCGGTCAGGGTGCAGTTTTTGCATCAATTTACGGTGGGCCGCGATCACTTCCTCTTTGGTCGCCCCCGAATTTAAACCTAGGGTTGCCAGAGCCTCTTGTTCAGTTAACTCGGTTCCCGATGACGATGGTTGGTAGCGATCTTGCGATTGATACGCCGCGCCAAAACGCTGCTCAAGATAGGTGAGCAGCAATTGCGCAGAGTCGGCATCGTTCGCTTGGCAATAATCCAGCAATTGATCGAGTTGCGCTTGATCGAGTTGCGATAAGGTCCGTCCCTGGAAGGTGCCAGCGAGCACTTCTCCATCGAGTTTGCCACTGTCATGATCCAAGGTCATTCTGAGCAACGAGGTGTCAACCTGAGATTGCCCAGCAGTAGATCGACTGAGTCGACCCCATAAATGTGGCGCTAGCTGAATGAGCAGTGGCAGCGTCTGTCGAACAAGCACCAGTAGACCGGTCAAAAGAGCACCTATCCAGTGCATTTTTCCTGTTGCTGCAAGCAGAATGGCGACGCCCGCTGCGACGATGAACGCCAGTTGTATATAGGCTGAGCGGCGGTTGGCGACGGGCATCTGCTTGATTCGTGTGATGGCAATATAAAGGGCCAGTAGGCTCGCAATTAATAGGACTAGTTTTGGCATATTATCGATTCATCTGCTGTAACAGGAGTTTGGACGCCGAATCGCTGCGGCGCTCCAGCGCAGAATATCCTCCGCTCGCAAAGGCGGCGATTGCTGCCAAGAGGTCGCGCAACTTATTTGGCGCGTTCAGATCGAATTGCGCGTAGGCGCCTTGGCTGAGTTTCGCCATTTGCAGGAAGATATCACTCACCTGGCCATTGGTCCCCTCTTGAAACAGAAAGAGGGGCAGTTTCCTAAGCGCACATTGCCCGGCAAGCTCAATCAGCTCGTGTGCAGGCTCTTCTATCGCATCTCCGATAAACAGCAATCCCTTGATGGGTGCGCTGGTATGCTGTTTTAGCGCATAGCGAAGTGTTCGGCGAATCTGAGTTTGTCCACCAAGGCAGGTCACCTTAGACATGCTGCGATGCAACACGGTTGCGTCGGTGAGCCAATCAGTTTGTTTGAATTCGTCAAAGCCACGGTAAAAGCAAAGCTTTAGCGCGAGCTGAGGCATTCCATCGGTTACCTGAAGTAGCGAGTGGGTGAGAGTGCAGGCCATATCCCAAGTCGGTTGCCGACTCGCGGTGGCATCAATCGCGAACAGGAGCCGTTGTTGTTCTTTGACGACGCGGCTGATCTCCTGATGCTGTCGCAGGAACTGCGCTACCTCCTGACTTGACCCTCTTGGTTTCAATGGATACGGCATAGACTTTGGCACTAAGATCAAAACAGAGCTAAAATAATGATGGCTTTGCCTTCCGCGTGCAAGCCTTGTTCGGATTTCGCGCGAGCGTTGATTGCGTCTTTAGTTGGGGTACTTTTATGGATTGGTTTGCACTTCGCAAGAAAAGGACGCTTGTGACAGCGGAACAGGCGCTGCCCGATCGGGATCACGAGATACAGCCGGGACAACTGCATACTGTTTTTGATCGACCACTAACGCCGCCGTACGCGCCCAAGGAGTCCATTATCTATCTTGGGCTTGGGTGTTTTTGGGGGGCTGAACGTCGGTTTTGGCAGCAGCCAGGAGTCACTCTGACCGCAGTCGGTTACGGTGGTGGGCACACACGCAATGCGACATACGAAGATGTCTGCTCCGGCAATACGGGGCATGTAGAATTGGTACTAGTGGCTTACGATCCGTCTTTAACGAGTCTGGCTGCACTGCTTAAGACCTTTTGGGAGGCTCACGACCCGACTCAAGGTATGCGCCAGGGAAATGATCTTGGTACCCAGTACCGATCGGCCATTTATACCACAACTGACCAACAACTCCACCAGGCCCTTGCGTCTCGGGACGCCTATCAAGCGATTTTGAGCAGTGGCGGGTTTGGTAACATTACCACCGAGATAGAGCCCCACAGAAATTTCTACTTCGCTGAAGACTACCACCAGCAGTACCTCGATAAAAATCCTGCCGGCTACTGCGGGTTAAAGGGGACTGGTTTGAGTTGTCTGCTCTGAGAGAGTGCCCGGAAAAGAAACGTTCATGCCAAGCTAGATGAGCTTGCCAAGTAGTGCACTGACGGCAGTTTCAACACGCAAGGTCCGGGGTCCGAGCTGAACTTTCTGGAGTCCAGCGTGCTCTAATAAATCGATTTCATAGTCAATGAATCCGCCTTCGGGACCGATGCACAGGAGCGCCGAGTCGCCCGGTGCGCAGGCATCTAGGCTCAGATCAGATCGATGATCAGCGAGCCAAGCTCTGGTCCGCGCTTGCACCAGTGTTGGCAACCGGTCTTGTGCGAAAGGTTTAAAGGCACGGTGCCACTCAAGGTGGGGCGCTTTGGTGTCAACGCTTTGCTCGAGAGCACTCAGTATGGTGCTGGCAATGGCATCGTCTCGTAAATAGGGCGACTGCCAAAAGCTCTTTTCGACCCTGTAGCTGTGAATCACATGGATCTGCTCAACGCCGAGCTCGACCGCGGCACTCAGAATTCTGCGGAGCATCTTTGGGCGGGGCAATGCCAGTACCAAAGTGATGGGCTGTTTGACAGGGGGTGGGGTGGTGAGCTCAACATGCACCTGTGTTTGCGTGGCCGATGTTTGCAGTACAGTTGCTGTCCCAAGATTGCCATTGAGTATCGCAACGCGCAGAGTGTCGCCTGTCTTGGGCCGAATGATCCGCTGCAGGTGCTGGTGCGCTCGCTCGGGTAAAATGCAGTCGAAGCTCGATGCGGAAGGAGCCGGCTGGTCGACAAAGATCAGGTTCACTCTTACTCAACCCAGAGGTCGTAATCATCTGAGCCCGTGATTTCGGCGCTGACCCAATCGCCCGGTGTAAGATCGGTATAGCCGGGCAAATGCACCACGCCATCGATTTCTGGGGCGTCTCCGCGAGTTCGACCTCGAGCGCCGTGTTGATCAACATGGTCAATGATCAAGGCCTGTTCGGTCCCGACCTTTGCAGCGCGTTTGGCGGCGCTGATCTGTTGTTGAGCGGCCATAAAACGCTCCCACCGATCTTGCTTAATCTCGTCAGCAACTGGATTCGCGAGTTGATTTGCGGGCGCGCCCGCAACTGGCGAGTATTGAAAGCACCCCACATTATCGAGTTGCGCGGCATCAATAAAGTCGAGTAGCTCAGCGAATTGGGCTTCTGTTTCGCCGGGAAAGCCGATGATAAAGGTGCTCCGTAGCGAGAGGTCTGGGCAAATCGAGCGCCAGTGTTCAATGCGATGTAATACTTTCTCGGCTGCTGCTGGCCGTTTCATGGCTTTTAAGATGTCATGTGAGGCGTGTTGAAACGGGATGTCTAAGTAGGGCAGAATTTTTCCTTCGGCCATTAAGGGAATGACGTTGTCAACGTGGGGGTAAGGATAAACATAATGCAAGCGGACCCACACGCCGAGCTCACCGAGCGCTTCACACAGCGCCATCATTTGAGTTTTGATTGGTCGCCCGTTGTGAAAATCAGTGCGGTATTTAAGATCAATGCCATAAGCGCTGGTATCCTGCGATACCACCAGTAGTTCCCGAACGCCTGCTCTGACCAGTGCCTCAGCTTCACGCATGACATCGCCAGCCGGACGACTCACCAGATCGCCTCGCAAATGCGGAATGATGCAGAAGCTGCACCGATGATTGCAGCCTTCAGAGATTTTGAGATAAGCGTAGTGACGGGGCGTTAGCTTAACACCGTGGTCGGGCACCAAATCGATAAAGGGGTTATGGTTTGCGGGCTTTGGTACGTGATGCCGGACCGCGGTCATCACCTCTTCATAAGCAGCCGGTCCGGTGACACTGAGCACCTTTGGGTGGAGAGTTTGGATGCGCGCAGCATCCTCGCCAGCACCCATGCAACCTGTGACGATGACCCGGCCGTTCTCATTCAGTGCCTCACCGATGGCGTCCAGAGATTCCTGTTTCGCACTATCGATAAAACCACAGGTGTTCACAATCACTAAATCAGCGGAATTGTAAGAGCCGCTAACAGCATAGCCATCCTGCTTTAGTTGGGTAAGAATGCGCTCGGAATCAACAAGTGCTTTGGGACACCCGAGGCTTACAAAGCCAATAGTGGGGGTGGTAGGGTCGGGACTGGACACAGATGAACCTCGGCTGACGACGGAAACGCATAGGATAGCACGATCGATGGCTACAGTTTACGTTGCGCGATGGGTCCTTGAGCAACAATTCGTAAATGCTTCGAGAGGCACTGTTGGAGTACCAAGCAGTCTTCTCGGTTCAAGAATTCCCCAACTCTGACGGACTGCTTTTTGTCTTGAATGTGGATCTCTGGTCCATCCCAAGGGTGTGCTTCTGTCCGAATAGCAAGTCCGGTCTCTTCGCGGTCGAAAACATAAGTAAACTTGGGTGCGTAAACCCCCTTATCGATTCGAATTGATTGGCCCTTAATCGTCACAATATGCCGAAAATGCAGTTTCCAGTGCACGTAGTATAACGACCCACCCAATGCAGTGATTTCGAGACCGGCGAAGGGTAAAATGGGCCATGCGCCGAGAGAGGCAAAAAAGAGACCGGCGCCCAGTGATGGAATAGATAAGAAGATCAGCAGCTGCTTGTTCTGCGCCCAGCTGGCAGATAAATTGGGTTTAGCCACAATCTGTGTTGTAGCCCCATCTTCGGATTCACTAACCACGGGGTGCCTCCCACTAAAACGCTATGATAGCCGATTCCAGAACGAGAACCCAAAGCGGCGAATGGGCCAGTTCTAGAAGGGGCAGGGGCTCTCCTCGCTGATCCAGAGGCCAGTGATAGGGTGCCTGAATCCGAGTCGCAGAGCGTGAAGAAGCAATCTGTCAGAACGTGCGAGAGTGTCTGGGTCAGCGTAGAGATCACAGCCCAAAATCGGATGTCCCAGAGCGCGCAAGTGAAGACGAAGCTGATGAGAGCGGCCGGTTAGAGGGTGGAGAAGTAATCGAGATGTGTCAGGCCCTTGATCGATGGTGCGATAACGCGTCACTGAGGGTTTGCCAGTTTTGTGACAGATCTTTTGACGAGGTCGATTGTCCCAGTCGGCTGCTATCGGTAGGTCGATAACGCCCTGCCTTGGCTCAATGTGCCCCCGGATCACGGCAATGTAGGACTTTGCAACCTGTCGCAATCGAAATTGTCGTGACAAGGCCGCATGACAAGGCGCGGTGAGCGCAATCACCATAATGCCAGAGGTGTCCAAATCAAGACGATGAACCACTTTTGCAGTTGGGAAGTGATCCTGCAGTCGGCTGATCAAGCACTCCTTATTCAGCGGATTCTTGCCGGGCACGCTTAAGAGTAAATGAGGCTTATTCACCAGTAGCAGGTGTTCATCCTGATAAACGATGGTGTAGGGTTCCTGCGAGTGGGGAACCAAATATTCTGTACTCATTGGCTAGTGAGCTCGGAGCGCTGCCAGATACTTTGCGATAGCGGTGTCGAGACCCAGATACAGTGCATCGACCGTCAGTGCGTGCCCAATCGAGACTTCAGCGAGCTGGGGAATGGAGGCAAACAGCGGCAGGTTGTCTAAGTTGAGATCGTGACCGGCATTGACCCCGAGTCCGGCTTCATGGGCTGCCAGTGCGCTGGCTCGGTAGAGCTCAAACACAGCCGCTTGCTGGTCGGATCCGTAGGCTCGCGCAAAGGCCTCGGTATACAGTTCAATCCGATCGGCCCCAAGATCTGCTGCGTAGCCTATGGTGCTTGGATCGGGGTCGACAAAGACACTGCTTCGAACGCCCCAGTCTCTGAGCTGCGCGAGTATGGGCTTTAGCCGCTCGGCGTCTTGTTGCAGATTAAAGCCGTGATCCGAGGTGAGCTGGTGAGTTGTATCTGGCACCAGCGTGCATTGCGCAGGGCGAATTTTTTCGATCAGACTCATAAAGCCCGGATAATCGCTGACACCTGTGCGATCAGATCGTTGTGGCTCGCTGAAGGGGTTGCCTTCGATGTTGAGTTCAACGTCGAGGGCATTGGCCAACGCAAAGCAATCGTCAGCCCGAATATGTCGTTGGTCGGGTCGTGGGTGCACCGTAATACCCTGCGCACCTAGCTCGACGCAGGCTTTTGCATAATCGACAACGTTCGGTATTGCGGTCTCCCGAGAATTTCGCAGTAGAGCAATCTTGTTGACGTTGACGCTTAAGGCAATCACTCGGTAACGACTCGCTCGATAGAGAGTATGATGACAGCGTCAATGGGTACATTTTGCATTCCGTTTTGCTGCGTTGTCGGGGCGGTGGCGATGAAATCAACCACTGATAAACCCTGAATTACCTCACCAAACACAGTGTAGCCAGGCTGGCCTGGAGCCCAGTCGAGTCTCATGTTGTTGCGTTGATTGATGAAGAATTGAGAGGTCGCAGAATCTGGATCGCTGGTCCGAGCCATCGCAATCGTACCTCGGGTATTGTGGAGCCGATTTTTTGACTCATTCACCACCGGTGCCGCGGTCGCTTTCTCAGTGAAATCGGTAGTAAAGCCGCCACCTTGGATCATGAAGTTACTAATGACTCGATGAAAAATGGTGTTGCTGTAAAAACCTGCATCGACGTAGCGTAAAAAGTTCTCGACCGTCGCAGGCGCTTGGTTCGCGAACAGTCGGAGTCTTATGGTGCCTTGGTTGGTCGTGATAACGACCTGTGGATCACTCAAGTTAGCACTATTCTGTGGCTGGGCCTGAGGCGCCATGACCAAGAGTGTCAGGATGCCGAGTGTCAGTAGGTGACGGATCATAGGTTAAGACCAACCAGAGTTGCGTTTACGTTGCGGCCACAGCCTCGGTATTAGCAGAGTAATAATCACGCCAAGACCAACCGCGAGGGCGCCATCGGTAAATTGGCTGTATTCCATTCGCTCCAATAAGCGCTGGTTTTCGGCTTGGAGTGTTTCTTGCTCGGCGGATAGGGTCTCGACCGACTGCAACAGTGAGCGGTTGGTTTTGTCGAGCTCGACACTGTTGCCCGATAAGCGCTCTAACTCGGTGTAGCGCTCATTCAGGTCGGCAAGAGCTTGCTCTGAGTCTGACAGCGCCGCGACGGCAGAGGCCACTTCTGCCTGCGATTTGCTGAGTTGTTGCTGTAGGGTTTGTAACCGCTCTCTCATTTCGGCCTCGCTGCCTTGCATTGCAGCTAAGGTCAATCGTGCCGGTGGTGTATCTGTTAGATACTGTGTACGAATCCAACCCTCGGTTCCGTTTGCCGTGGTCACCTGGGTAAATTCTTGGTTTTCACTCGTAGCCAGAACGGAAAGTAGCGTTCCGGTAGGTAGCCCTCGATGCAC
>DOVB01000007.1 GCA_003520285.1 Halieaceae bacterium | reverse complement strand
CGGCGTTGCTGAAATGCTTGAATATCATCGTCGGACAGCTCGATGATGGACTGGAGCTCGCTCAAGACTTGGTCCAAGCCTCCGGTTCTCTCGGCCACGACTGAGAGCAAAAAAGTCGGCTCATTACCCGCAATTAAACGGCCACCGCGCTCCCGAATTAGGCCACGTCGCGGGGCTATTGGCTGAGTTTGCAAACGATTTTGATCAGATTGTGCCGCGTAACGGTCGTAATCAACAATTTGAAGTTTGTAGTATTGCGCCGCGATTAAGCCAAACGCCAACACAATCAATACGGCGCAAACGACGAGGCGATCAACGAAAATTCTCGCTTCACGGGAGGGATCTTTTAAAACGGTTCTATCAGCAGCCAACTCGAGATCTCGTCATAAAGAGGTGCCAGTCAGGCCCGGTGATAAGGATGCCCGATGCCTATCGACCAAGCCCGATAGAGTTGCTCAATCAACACTACTCTGACCAGAGCATGTGGCAGTGTCAAGTCACTCAGCGATAACCGAAGATTGGCTCGAGCCAAGCACCGAGTATCTAATCCATCTGGGCCGCCAATCAGAAAAAGAATATCTTGGCGCAGCGAGAGCCAAGTTTGCCAATGCTGTGCCCACGCCTCTGTGGTTTCACGGCGCCCTTTGACATCTAGAGCGATCACATAATCATCGGGCTTTATGTGTTTCAACAAGCCCTCGCCTTCTATCTCATTGAGTTGCGCAGCAGAACGGTCTTTACGACGCTCGGCCAGCGGCAAAGTGTGCCACTCAAGCCTGATCTCCCGGGGTAGGCGCCGCTCATAATCACTCACCCCCTCCGCCACCCAGTTGGGTAACTTACCGGCAATGCTAACAATTTTAATCTTCACTCTCAGCCTGCACCGACCAGAGACGTTCCAAGTCATAGAACGCGCGCGTGGTAGGCAACATGACATGAACCACCACCCCACCCAGGTCGACAAGAACCCATTCGCCGGTATCCTGCCCTTCAACCCCCAAGGGCGGGCAATCGGCTTTCTTTGCTTCGACGGCAACATTCTCTGCCAAAGATTTCACGTGTCGATTACTGGTACCACTCGCGATAATCATGTAGTCAGTGACGTCAGTTAACTGGCCAACATCAAGGACCACCGGATTAACCGCTTTCAGGTCATCTAAAGCATTCTCTGCCAACGTTCGTAGTGCGAGTGAGTCGTTCATTCAATCTCTCTTGTGAGTCTAATTAGGTCGTTCAATTCAGGTACAGCCGATGTGCTGTAATGTAATCGCAAACGGACTCCGGCAGTAAATAGTCTACCGAGAGACCGCTCGCAATTCGCTCGCGGATATCAGTGGAAGAAACCTCAAGAGGCCTCGCCGCATGATAGGCAATACCTCCGCACGGCCGGCGATGCAAATCCTCTAGATCGCAGTGATGCTCATTAATCCATTGCGCAAGGGCGCCTTCTGTAGGCCAAGACCACCCCGGGCGAGTGATCACTGCAATGTGGGTGAGACTTAAAAAATTCTGCCACTGATGCCAGCTCATAAAATTTAGGATAGCGTCCGCCCCAACCGCCATAATAAGAGGTCGAGTCGCTCCCAGCTCTTGTCGAAATGAGCGCACAGTTTCAATGCTATACGAGGGTCCACGAACTGCGAGCTCTCGCCCATCGCAATACAAGAAGGGCATCGATGCTATCGCTAGCTGCACCATCGCCTGTCGCTGCTCTGCACTGACCGCAGGTGTTTCACGATGCGGCGGGTCAGCGGCCGGGATCAGTGCCACCCGATCGACCCCTATCGCCTCGCCTAACTCGATGGCCATACGAAGATGACCTATGTGTATCGGATCAAAAGTGCCGCCCATAAAAAGCAGTGGAGGGGAGCCCGATGTTAGCAACGAATTTGCCCCGTTCCATACACCACATATTTTTGGCAGGTGAGCCCCTCGAGACCCACCGGACCCCGGGCGTGAATTTTGTCAGTCGAAATGCCAATTTCAGCGCCCAAACCATACTCGAAGCCATCGGCAAATCGAGTCGACGCGTTAACCATGACCGAACTGGAATCGACCTCGCGTACGAATCTTTCAGCGTGACCATGATTCTGAGTGATAATGGCATCGGTGTGATGCGACCCATAATGCTCAATATGCTGGATTGCCTCGGTAATGTCGGCGACGATGCGTATCGCTAGAATCGGCGCTAAGTACTCGGCGTACCAATCATCCTCGTGCGCTGGCCGACACTCTTTTACCAGTAGGCGCGTCTCTTCACAGCCCCTTAACTCAACTTGCGCTGCCTCTAGCGCAGCGGCTATCGGTGGCAGTACTGATGGCGCCACAGCGCGCGCAACTAGCAGGGTTTCGAGCGTATTGCAGGTACCATAGCGCTGCGTCTTGGCATTCAAAACTAAGGCAACCGCCATGTCGGTCTCGGCGGTCTCATCGACAAAGATGTGACAGACGCCATCGAGATGTTTGATGACCGGCACCGTCGCCTGAGCCGCGACCCGTTCTATTAAACTTTTGCCGCCGCGGGGTACAATCACGTTGACGTAGTCATTCATAGTGACAAGCTCAGCAACCGCTTCGCGATCCGTGGTATCAACGACCTGAACACAGGCTTCGGGGAGATTGGCGGCCACCAGACCCGACTGGATACAACGAGCAATGGCTTGGTTCGAGAAAAATGATTCCGAACCACCTCGCAAAATAACCGCGTTACCCGATTTAATGCACAAACTACTCGCCTCGACCGTCACATTAGGTCGCGACTCGTAAATAATGCCGATCACACCCAGCGGCACACGCATTTTCCCTACTCGTATTCCCGACGGCATGGGCTGCACTTGATCGACTCGGCCGATGGGGTCTGCCAAGGTCATCACTTGTTGCAAACTCGCAATCATGGCATCGAGGCGCTGATCATCTAAAGTCAGCCTGTCAATCGCAGCGGCGTCGAGACCGTTTGCTCGAGCCTTGACAAGGTCTTGCTCATTGGCCTCTAAAATGTCTTGTCGAGAGGTGTTCACTGCAGTAGCAATGGCTTTGAGAGCATCATTGCGCCGCGACAAATCACTCAGCGCCAAGCGCTTAGCTGCCAGTTTGGCAGCGCTCCCGAGCTCATGCATGTAGGCTTTAATGGTCATAACCAAACTCTTGTTCACAAGCGCACAGTATATGCCAAACCAAGTCGAGGGGCATGTTTTACCAACATCTAAATCTGACTTATTGCGGTTGACAATCATTCTCATTATCATTACTGTTAGCGCCAAAGGAGGTTTCTATGTACATTTGTCTATGCCAAGGAGTTACTGATCGTCAGATTCGTCAGGCGGTCGATAGTGGCGTGCAAACCCTCGCTGAACTCAGCGCTTGCCTCGGTGTTGCTTCGCAGTGTGGTCGCTGTCAAGTCTCTGCTGAGACTCTTATTGCTGCCGTCCAGCAGGACACCCTCGCTTATCGCGCTCAAGGTGCCGCTTAGTACCCGATAGCATCCGCTGTTAGACCGCAGTACGCCGTCGAATCAGTTGGGCAAGAAAGGCCTGCACAAGGGGTCTAAGTGCAGTTGCGAATCACTCTAATTATCACTAAAATTTCTTTTAAAAACAGCGGCTTATAATTGCAATAGCCCCGTTTAAACACTACTATAAGTGCTCACGTTAAAGGAGCAGCATTATGCGCGGTGACAAAACACTGATCTCACACCTGAACAGGGTCTTGGGCAACGAGCTAGTTGCCATTAACCAGTATTTTTTGCATGCCAAAATTTACAAAGACTGGGGGCTTGGTGAGCTAGCAGAGCATGAGCATCACGAATCAATCGATGAGATGAAGCATGCCGACAAACTCATTGAGCGCATCCTCTTCCTTCAGGGGCTACCTAACCTCCAAGATTTGGGTAAGCTAATGATTGGCGAGAACGTCCCTGAAATGCTGGAAGCGGATCTGAAACTTGAACATATCGCACACCACGATCTGAAGGCAGGCATACAATACGCTGAATCGATCGGTGACTACGTTTCAAGAGACTTGCTAGCGGCCATCTTAGCCGCCGAGGAAGAGCACGTGGATTGGCTCGAAACTCAAATTGGTCTGATTGAGCGGCTCGGCCTGCAGAACTATCTCCAGTCCGCGGTTAAGACGCTTAAACCCTTATAAAGTGAGCCCAATGCGGCCCCTACTCTCCAGCAGGGGCTTGCACTGCTGCCTTAATAAGCAGCTCTAGCTCTCCGTTAGCGTGCATTTCCGTCACGATATCACATCCGCCGACCAACTCTCCCCCGACCCAAAGCTGTGGGAAGGTGGGCCAGTTAGCATAAGTGGGAAGATGCTGCCGAACATCTGGATTTGATAACACGTCTACGTACGCGAAACGCTCACCACAGCCCATCAGCGCTTGCACTGTCCGGGCAGAAAACCCGCACTGGGGCTGATTTGGAGAGCCCTTCATATACAGCAGAACTGGGTTGCTTTCGATTTGCTCTTTGAGTGTTGCTATTACATCGCTCATGGTTGCGCGCTCCTTAAAGGCCACAGTGTACTGTAAATGGCATTGAAGATCAGAAACTCAAGCTATATTACGCAAATATTTCACCAAAGTAGACCATGATCGTTGCCGCAGAACACAGCGAGCGTTAAAATTCGACTCGGGCAGCGTGACGCTGCCTTTTTTCATTGCATGAGGCCTTGCCGTGTCATCGATTATGCCGACTTATAACCGTTTACCTTTATCTTTTGTGAGGGGACACGGTGCATGGTTATATGAAGCGAATGACACCGCGTACCTAGATGCCCTCACCGGCATCGCCGTAACCGGACTCGGACACTGTCACCCCGCAGTCAGCCGGGCCATTGCAGATCAAGCGTCGCAGCTCGTCCACTGCTCCAACATTTATCATATTCCGGTACAAGAGGCACTCGCTGAGCGGCTATGCGCCGTCGCTGGCATGAACTCAGTATTCTTTTGCAACTCTGGTGCAGAAGCCAATGAAGCGGCGATAAAACTCGCCCGATTATACGGCCACCAACAAGGGATAGAGTCACCTGCGATTATCGTCTTAGAGCACGCGTTTCACGGTCGAACCTTAGCCGCTTTGACAGCGACGGGTAACGCGACTATTCAAGTCGGGTTTGGGCCCTTAGTACCTGGGTTTGTGCGTATTCCTGTGAACAATATCGACGCCCTCGACGAGGCCATTCAGAAACATCCAAACATTGTCGCCGTGTTGGCTGAACCCGTTCAGGGAGAGGGAGGCGTCAGGCGTCTCGAGGACGCGTTTGCGAAAGCCCTCAGAGACCGCTGCACGACTCACAACTTATTGCTTATGTTCGATGAGGTTCAGTCTGGCAATGGTCGAACAGGCAGCTACTTTGCCTATCAACAACTAGGCTTTGAGCCAGACGTTGTGACAACGGCAAAGGGCCTTGGCAATGGTATGCCCATTGGTGCGTGCTTGGCTAAGAACGCTGCGGCCAAGGTGCTCTCTGCTGGCAATCATGGCTCTACTTACGGTGGCAATCCCCTGGCTTGTGCGGCGGCAAATGCGGTCGTCAACACCATTGAAGAGCAGGCTCTAGCAGCCAGAGCGCCCATTATCCGATCCCTGATACTTGACTCAATGCTGTCTGCTTTGCGCAATCCCAACCCCATAGAAGCCATTACCGGGCAGGGATTGATGATCGGGCTGGCGATGCCTGACGCGTGTCCGGAAATCGTGACCCTAGCAGTCAAGAATCAACTGTTGCTTAATGTCACCTCCAGCAAAGTCATTCGATTACTTCCTGCGCTCACTTTGAGTGACGACGAGGCAGTATTGATTGGTGAACGGCTAGCGGCCACGATAGACCATTACACGCAACGAGATGCGGGGTAAGACCATGACCCAACCACGTCATTTTCTGAGGCTGACCGACCTGAGCCGAGACGAATTATTTGGGCTGCTGCACAGAGCCATAGAACTCAAGCAAGCCCATCGGAGCGGCATACCTCACGCATCTCTTCCCGGCTCTACAATGGCGATGATTTTCGAGAAAGCATCTACTCGAACACGCGTGTCATTTGAAGCGGGCATGGCGCAACTCGGTGGTCATGCTCTATTCCTCGCCCCCAATGATACTCAGCTCGGCAGAGGAGAGCCTATCGAGGATACGGCAAGAGTCATATCGCGGATGGTAGATATCATCATGATCCGCACCTCCGAGCACCATCGGATCGAGCGCTTCGCCGCACATTCGAAGGTGCCTGTCATCAATGCGCTGACAGATGAATCACACCCCTGCCAATTACTCGCAGACATGCTGACCTGGCTTGAGCACCGCGGTGATATGAAGGGTAAAACGGCAACTTGGATCGGCGATGGTAACAACATGTGCCACTCATTCATTCGTGCAGCCGAGCGTTTCGACTTTCACCTGAATATTACCTGCCCGAGCGGCTATGAACCGGATGCATCATTACTGGCCCAGTACTCAGACCGAGTCACCCTATTCGAGCACCCAGCAATGGCTGCTAAAAATAGCCATCTGCTCGCCACAGACGTGTGGGCATCTATGGGACAGGAGTCACAAACCCAGGCTCGTAAAGCTGACTTCGAAGGGTATCAGATCAACGCCGAACTGCTCGCCCACGCCGACCCTGAAGCACTCTACTTGCACTGCCTTCCGGCGCATCGAGACGAAGAAATTAGCACTGAATTGTTGGAGGCGCCCGATAGCGTTATTTGGGATGAAGCTGAAAACAGGTTACACGCGCAAAAAGCGCTCATCGAGTTCTTACTCAGCCAATAAAGCCCAAATGATCCGCCTTGGTGCGACCAAAATGCTAAATAACCAATAACAATAAAAAGCCTCTTAGATATAGCAAATTAATCCTATTCGAACGCCCGTGCCGATAATGCCAACCTAAGCCTAGTTGCGAGCGCATAGCGGTTAGGAATCACTAACCATCCTCTTTATACACAGAGTATCCACAGTAAAAGCCCGCAGTAGTGCCCTTGCATTACGGGGCGACCACCGCTATCTTGTGGAGCTTGAATAGACCAAACACCATATATGGTGTTCACACTCAAAAAGCCGCGTATCACGCAGGGCTCAAACTTTAGCCGGAGCACGAATGGAAACAACAACATCAGCACCGCAAACAGCACCCGTCCACAAGCCACAAACTGCTGTCAGCTCGATCGAAGCTACTGCGCCGGGAACACTCAAAGTCATCAAACGAAACGGGCAAGTGGTACCGTTCAATAGCAGTAAAATTACGGTAGCGATTACCAAAGCGTTCCTGGCCGTAGAAGGCGGTACCGCAGCGGCATCGAGCCGGATCCACGAAACTGTCGCCGATCTGACAGATCAAGTGGTAAGCACTTTCCAAAGAAGAATGCCCTCTGGTGGCACCATCCACATCGAGGACATCCAAGACCAAGTCGAACTCGCCCTGATGCGAGGAGGCGAGCATAAAATAGCACGCGATTACGTCATCTATCGGGAAGAGCAGTCTCGGAAAAGAGCCCAGCGACAGGCCCTATCAGCGGAAGCAGAAAAAGCAGCGGGCGCCATTACCGTAGTGCAAGCCGACGGATCCCGAGCACCCCTAGATAT
>DOVB01000254.1 GCA_003520285.1 Halieaceae bacterium | reverse complement strand
CTGAAAGACGTTCCCTATTACAGCCCAGCACCCGATAGCCCCGAAATCCGCTATATGATGCAGCGCAGAGAAGCTCTGCAAGGTGTGATGCCCAAACGTCATAGTGCGGTAGAGCGGTTAGCGACACCACCACTGGCAGCTTTTAGCTCACAGCTGTCGAGCAGTGGCAAACGCGAAATTTCAACCACTATGGCTTTCGTTCGAATGCTCTCGACTCTGGTGAAAGACAAAGAAATTGGCCAGAGAGTCGTTCCGATCGTACCTGATGAAGCGCGGACTTTCGGGATGGAGGGTATGTTTCGGCAGCTCGGTATCTATTCTTCAGTCGGTCAGCGTTACACCCCACATGATTCCGGTCAAATCATGTTCTATAAAGAGGATGAACGCGGGCAGATTCTGGAAGAGGGCATTAATGAAGCCGGAGCCATGTCTGCTTGGCTTGCAGCGGCCACTTCGTTCAGCACCAGCCGCTTTACGATGGTGCCTTTTTATATTTTCTATTCGATGTTTGGATTTCAGCGTATTGGTGATCTCGCTTGGGCGGCAGGTGATAGCCAAGCGCGAGGCTTTCTGATTGGTGCCACCGCTGGACGAACGACTCTCAATGGTGAGGGGCTTCAGCATCAAGATGGGCATAGTCATTTGATGGCGTCGACCATTCCCAATTGTGTGAGTTATGATCCCACTTATGCCTACGAGTTAGCCGTGATCATTCAGAATGGGCTCAAGCGTATGTATGAAGACGGAGAAAATTGCTTCTACTACATTACGACGATGAACGAGAACTATCATCACCCCGAGATGCCCAAGGGCGTTGAAGACGGGATTTTGAAGGGCATGTACCCGCGGACGGCTTCTAAGAAACGTGGCAGTAAGCGGGTCCAGTTGATGGGGTCAGGTACGATTCTTCGCGAGGTCGAGGCAGCTGCTGAAATGCTCGAAGAGCAGTATGGTATCGCAGCTGATGTCTGGAGCGTAACCAGCATCAATGAGCTAGCGAGAGAGGGGCGCGCATTAGAGCGTCACAATCGACTCAATCCAATGGATGAGCCGAAAGTACCCTATGTGACAGAGTGCTTATCCCAGCGCGCGGGTCCATTTGTGATTGCAACCGACTACATTAAGGCTTACGGCGAACAGTTGCGACCTTACGTTCCGGGTGCATTAACTGTGCTTGGTACAGATGGCTATGGTCGAAGCGATACTCGATCGAAATTGCGTGATTTCTTCGAGGTCAGCCGGGAATGGATCGTGTTTGCAGCGCTGAGTGCTCTGGCAGATCAAAAGGTGATCACAAAGCAGGTCGTGGTTGATGCCATGCCTGCGCTGGGTATCGCTGCTAGCAAATCCGATCCGACCACGGTTTAAGGTATTCAGAAGGATACAGGTATGACAACGCAGCAAATACAAGTTCCAGACATTGGTGCTGATGAAGCCGAAGTGATCGAATGGCTGGTGCAGGTCGGTGATCGGATTGAAATCGACGATAGCTTACTGGTTTTGGAATCTGATAAAGCGTCTATGGAAGTACCCTCAACTCTAGCGGGTAAAGTCGAGACGTTGCTGGTGTCAATTGGAGACGCAGTTTCTGAGGGCGTACCGATTGTTGTCATTCGGGTTGACTCTGCTGCCGAGGCCGTTTTACCTGAAACTGGTGACTCCGATGGCGACATTGAAACTGCGGCTGATCAGCGTGACGATCAGGTCGGGCACGAAGAACAAGATTCGGTCGTCAATGAGCCCAGCCCTAAAACTGCAGAGACCGCGCACCAGACCCTGCTAGTGCCAGACATTGGTACCGATGATGGTGTTGAGGTGATTGAAATTTCGGTCTCGGTTGGTGATCAAGTCTCTGAAGGTGATACTTTGATCGTACTGGAGTCCGATAAAGCGTCGATGGAGATCCCGTCTGAATTTTCTGGCGAGATCACAGCGCTTATGGTGACTGTCGGAGATACGCTGTGTCAGGGTGATGTCATCGGAGAGCTTGTCGCTCAGGCAGCTCATGAGGCGCCAGTGTCTAGCTCAGTCGCGGCGGTCTCGACTGATACATCCTCGTCTACTCCACCGAAACCCGCGGCTGCGATGCCTGCTGCCGCGCCTGCCGAAAGCATGGCGAAAAAGGCGCCTGCTGTTGCCCCAGGTACAGCAATTGTGTCGTCGCAAGAGTCTGCCATCGCGAACTCGATCTATGCGGGACCCGCGGTGAGAAAATTGGCGCGCGAGTTTTCGATCCCGCTGGATCAAGTGCAGGGCAGTGGACCTCGTTCACGTATTCTTAAAGAAGATTTACAGGCTTTTGTGCAGCACAAATTGCGCTCACCACAAGCTGCTGTAACGACCGGTTCTGGGATCCCTGCAGTACCCGCTGTGGATTTCTCAGCGTTCGGCTCAGTGAGAACCGAGGAGCTCAGTAAGATAGGCAAAGTAACCGCTACTAATATGCAACGTAGCTGGCTCAACGTGCCTCATGTCACCCAGTTTGATGACGCTGATATTACCGATTTGGAAGCATTTCGCGGTGCACTCAAAGAGGAAGCCACTCGTCGGGGAACCAAACTGACGCCGCTTCCCTTCTTGTTAAAGGCGTGTGCAATAGCGCTTCGAGAGAATCCAAAGTTCAATGCGTCACTGGCGCCGGATGGCCAATCCATTATCT
>DOVB01000075.1 GCA_003520285.1 Halieaceae bacterium | reverse complement strand
GAATCTATCTCTTTGGTGCAAACGAAACACAAAAACACCTATCGCTCGGTATCCCAAACGGTCGTAGATATTGACCCTACTGCCTACATGCCGATGCTAGAGACTGCCGAGATCGTATCGGCACGCTATAACATTTCGCGCGAGGTTCAGGATCTGTACTCACTTCAGAGCCAACAGCGTACAGCCGCCGCACAACAAGCTGGTCTGTTTGCCGATGAGATCGTACCAATAGCCGCTAAAATGGCTGTTTTTAACCGTGAGACAAAAGAAACCACCTATCAAGATGTCGTGGTGGATAAAGACGAGTGCAACCGCCCTTCAACCACGTTAGAGAGCCTGAGTGCGCTGGAGCCCGTTTGGAAAGAGGGTAATTGGGTTCAAGAAGGGCGTTTCATTACCGCGGGTAACGCTTCGCAGTTATCTGATGGCGCTTCAGCCTGCGTCGTCATGGACTCGGCGCTGGCAGCAAGTAAGGGAATCGAGCCGCTCGGCTACTATCGCGGATTAGCGGTAGCGGGGTGTAAATCAGATGAAATGGGCATCGGTCCTGTTTTTGCTATTCCTAAGTTACTGAAGCGACATGGATTGAGTGTCAACGATATCGGTCTATGGGAGCTCAACGAAGCGTTTGCGTGTCAGGTCATCTACTGCCGAGATCAGCTCGGCATCGATAACGACAAGCTGAACGTCAATGGCGGCTCTATTTCCATCGGTCATCCCTTTGGCATGAGCGGCGCGCGAATGGTCGGTCACGCCTTACTCGAGGGGAAACGTCGAGGCGTTCGCTATGCGGTGGTTACCATGTGCATTGGCGGCGGAATGGGTGCTGCGGGTCTGTTCGAGATCGCTTCCTAGATTCGCTTTCGGTGGGCTGATCGCTGCAAGATAATCGATCAGCTTACCGTTTCCAGTGTTGCTACTCGAGACGCTTCTGACTGAGTTTCGATGCTTTGATCAGCGGGCTTAGGTTACGGCTTTACGTTCTGTGTACTTGGCGTCACGGTAACTTTGGCTTGCGAGAATCCTCTGAAGCATCTCTGCGGCGTGAAGCACATTCGTAAAGCTTAAAAAGAGCGGTGAGAATCCAAACCTCAAGATCCTAGGTGCTCGAAAGTCGCCAATGACTCCGGCCTCGATCAGCGCCTGACACAACCCGTAGGCCTCTGGATGCTCAAAACTGAGCTGAGCACCTCTTCTGGCGTGCTCTGTTGGCGTGATAAGCGTGAGTTGATTTGCGATACCTAGCTCTGCGAGTGCGGTTAGGAAAAAGTCACCCAATGCGTGTGATTTGGCTTCAAGATTCTCCATGGCACACCCTTTGAAGTCCTTGAGCGCGCCGAGTAGAGCCGCCATCGACAAAATGGGCGGTGTGCCTGTTAGCAGGCCCGTGACGCCATGCGCCGGGTGGTAATCCGCTTCAAAGTCAAATGGACTTCTGTGCCCCATCCATCCGGTTAGCGCAGGCTGCAAGTGATTGTGGTGACGTTCAGCCACATAAATGAAGCCCGGTGCGCCTGGTCCACCGTTTAAAAATTTATAGCCACAGCCCACCGCAAAATCAACCTTAAGCTGGTGAAGGTCGAGCTTTAACACCCCGGCGCTGTGGGCTAAATCACACAGCACAAGGGCGCCATTGCGATGCGCATGCTCGCAAATGTCTGCAATATCATAACGTTCGCCAGTCTTGTAATTCACCTGAGACATCACGACTGCGGCAACCCGCGTATCTAGATGACGGCTAAGGTCTGCGGTGTCCACCTCTTTCAGTGTGATTCGCCCGGACGTCAGTTGAGCGAGCCCCTGAGCAACGTAGTTGTCGGTTGGAAAATTACCTCGTTGAACTAGCAGTGTGTCGCGCTCAGAACAGCTGTTCACGATGTGGCTGAGAAGCTTGAATAGATTCACGGAGATCGAATCACAGCTGATCAATTCATGTGGCTCTGCACCCAAAAGGGGAGCGAGAGACGCACCGACCCGTTGCGGCATGGTAATCCACTGATGTGTGTTCCAGCTGCCAATCAGATCTGTTTGCCACTGCTGCTCAACGCATTCGTTCAGAAAGTGCTTGGCGTTCGCGCTTACCGGGCCGAGTGAATTGCCATCCAAATAAACTATAGAGGGAGGCAAGCAGAATGCAGATTGATGCGAGGCGAGTGGATCGCTCTTATCATACGCCTGTGCCCGTTCGAGCAGACCTTTCATAGTGGGGCATCCGCGGTGATCTGGTTTAGCCGGTTGAGTAAAGCTTGGTGCGCTCGACTATCGATATGGAGCCAATCGAAGTGCCCAACACCCTCAATAATCTCTATTTGAGTCCCTTCAACCTGTGCCTGTGAGGTGGGGACTATGGTGTCGTCTGCACCGTGCAGCAGCCAAACGTTTGCCAGTGCACCAATGGCTTTAGTAACGACGCTTGCCTCATCATAGGCGTTCTCTTGCGCTTCCGGCATGCCACCCATAAAAGCCGGGGTGGCCTTTTGGCATGAATTATCACCGAGTGCATACGTACGAGGATCTGTGATGGCGCCGAGTCCTATGACTGATACGGGGTATCCTGCATTTGCCAGATGAAGTCCCGCTAGGAGCGCCAAGTGTCCGCCAGCAGAGTGCCCAATCAATGTCACTGGGGCCTTGTCGGAATGGTTCCGAATCGCTTGAATGGCCGAAATAACGTCTTCTAGGGTCACCGGCCAACCGCCACCTGTGATTCCAGAGCGACGATATTCGATGGACCAGCTGCTGAATCCACGATCTGCCAGATCACTCACAAAGCTATCTGCGTGAGTATGATCATACTCGCTGAGCCAACAACCACCATGGATAAAGATCAATTCAGGTTTGGTCCCGCTTTGGCTGGCATTTGGCAGCCAGTGCAAGGCAAAGTGCTCGGTATCTGGGCCGTAAACAAGCGTTTCAGCGGGCGGCTTGACCGCTTGT
>DOVB01000240.1:15993-24719 GCA_003520285.1 Halieaceae bacterium | reverse complement strand
TGCGGCACCAGTCGGAGCGCTACCCATCAGCCGCAGAAAACAGTACTTGCCACCGCACTCAACAACGGGCTGCAACAAGATCGATGCAGGAGGCACAAACCGCGCAGACTGCTGCCACTCGACCGCACCCAAGCGCCGTTGGTTTGTTGCAAGGCTAATACAAGTTCGCCAGCGAGTCACCAGTGCCTGAGTATGCAATCGTGGAATTGTGAGTCCCTCGGCGTCATGAAAGACCCACTGAATGGTTGGTGCAACGATAGGGCTACTGGGAACTATCAACCATATCTTCGAGACACTTACACCAGCGACCACCAACAGAAAAAATGCCATAAGTCTGCAATGCGGGGGCATCCGTGAGGGTTTTCGAGACCCACTCTTTGTCTCAAAATCTGGCAGCAGACACCGCAATGGCTGATTTTTTGGCTCTGAGACGAGTTCGTTAATCCTCGCTGCAAGCCTTATCTGCGAGGCGCGTGGATCAGGTATTAACGAGTCGATCAGCCCCCGAAGATCTCGCAAAGAGCCCGGTCGAGCGGATGCGTTCACGTCCCACCACCGCTGTAACCGAGATCGCCAGTCGCTGCGCTGATCGACCGGCAGCCAAGTCCATAGCTCAGCATCCGGCAACTCGGGTCGACGCATCATGTGAGGCATCAGACCTCGGTCGGAGGTCACCCAAGAATACCCCGTTAAGAGTTCAGCGATTACACTCACCGCGGCAAAGCCATCCGTAGCGGGTGAGACACCCTTGCCAGCATACTGTTCTGGCGTCATTGCGTTGGGATTGACCCAACTGCGAACCGTCTGCGGCAGCTGCCGATCTGAGCGATCGATCATGCCCTCGATATCCAGCACGACGAGTCGTCCGGATCGGGTCACACGAAGATTACCTGAGTGCAAATCAGCGTGAATGAAACCATGCTCATGACACACATCGAGTGCAGATAACAGCTGCCTGATGATTGAAAGCCTCATCACTAAATCAACCGCCGAATCTGCTATCAGTTCCCTTACATCTACGCCCGCCAGATAATCACTCACCGTCACTTGCGCATTCGGCAGGCAATACCAGTGTTTCAGGCTCGGAAAGTGTTGTGAGTGCGTCGCCAAACGCTGCAAACGCCGAAACTTTGTCGTGCTCATCTCGCCAGTACGCCAGCGAAATTTTAGCGCCAGTTGCTCTGAGTCTCTGAACCCGAAAATAGTGGTGCCCTCACCACCCTCATGCAAAATAGACTGCAGCGTGTAAGGCCCCCACTTCACCGAAATTTCCCCAAGGCATCAGCACGAAATAATGCTCGGTAAGACACCCGCAGGGCTTTGGCCACGAGTCGCAGTTCACCATCATGTTGGGTCAGGGCGCGTTGAACAGTAAGAACATCAAGCTCATTGATGCTGGGTATACCGAGTGCTTGATAGCGCCGATAAACGGACTGTCGAGAGCACCCAACCTGCCGTGCTATAGCACTTGCTGAGTAATCAAGTGATTCGGCCAGCGCCAAAAAGGTGTCGTCGCTGTAGGGTTCTGCACGTAATCTCTCAGCGGCCAGCGGTTCGGACTCTAAGGCTGGAGCCGCGAGGAGTTGTGGTGGAAAGTCTGGCAACTCTGGCGTCAAACACGCCTGACCCAGAACAGCATAAAACTCTCTGACGTTACCGGGCCACGGGTAATGGATCGCATGCGCAAAAATGGAAGCCCACGCCGCAAGCCCTTGCGGGCCTGCTGGCGCGATCCATGGCTGATCTTGCTCGGTCATCAGACGATGCCTCGCGAGCACACCCAAATCGTCTGGATGCGCACTTAAGGGCGGTACTTCGATACGTTGTTGAGACAAACGATGGAGCAGGGCCTGACGAAAGGGCACATCCTGTAAATTCAGAGGTAGCTCGGTCGCCGCGAGCACTCGCACGTCGAGCGGCACCAGCTCACCCCCTACGACCTGAGCTTGACGCTCTTGCAACACCCGCAACAATTGCGCCTGCAGACTCGCTGAGGCGTCACCCATCTCATCAAGAAACAAGGTGCCGCCCTGCGCATTTTGAAAAAAACCATCTCGCCGGCGTTGTGCGCCGGTAAACACCCCTTTTTCAGAGCCAAACAACAGCGCAGGTGCCAAGGAGTCGGGTATGGCAGCCACATTGATCGCAACAAACGGACGTGTTCGGCGAGTGCCGAGCCGATGGATTGCGCGCGCGACCACCTCTTTCCCAGCACCAGTAGGACCCGTAATCAGAACATCATGAGGGCTTTGCGCTATTTGCTGCACACGTCGCTGTAAACTTCGGATGGGTTCACTAACCCCAATTAAATCGGGGCAAATTTGGTCATCTGACTCCGCGGTCACATTGCCCGACAGACAGAGGACAATGGAGTGCGAAATCACGATACTGTGGTGTGTAGCTGCCGAAAGTTCGAATGAGGTGATGTCACCACCGCGGCTCTCTCGCGTATTGAGCGTGAGAGCGCTCGCGCCTGCCCGGTGGGTCAACTCGAGTCTATCCTCTTGCACCTGCAAATACGCAATCTCACGTGAAATCGTCGTCTGCATCAGCGGCTGGCAGGATTTTCCCGCGATCGAAGTAAACTCAGAACCCCGCCCTAAAACGCTTGATTCAGAGGCTTTAGCAATCCACAGGCGAGCGCCCAGAAGAGTCGGATCAGCGTGGAAAACGACCGTGAGAACCGCGCAAGGGCCAGTATGATAGAGCGCCTTGGGGATCGCGATGTGGGGCTGCGTCGGTGCATGCAAGAGGGATGAAACGGGACGACTCATAGGCCAACGCCGATCAGAGTCATCCCGCCTGTATTCACAACAGCAATACCCAGACCGAGAACAAGAGCAACCAAACCACCGCGCTGCGACGCAGCATATTGACCAAACCGGCAAAGGCATCTAATAAACGAGGCTTATCACCGAAAGTGTCTAAGTCGGCCAGTATAGGACTAGACGCGATAGCAACAGAATACAGTGCCGTATGAACCGGCATTGAGGGCTCCATCCAAGCTCGACCCAGCGCTTTGGCACCCGCACTAAAATCGCCAACTAATAAGAACGTGGTCGCCAACACCCGACTTGGTAGCCACAGGAGTGCGGCAAGGACAGAATCAGCCTCGGATTCATCGGAGCGATGGTGGTAAAAAATCACCACCAAATGCGCCACAACACCAAGAGGTCCCAGCAAAATGAAGTAAAAGCCGCCAGAAAACACAAGCATCACGGCGAGTAATAGGGCTTTCTCAACGAAAGATAAACGTTGCGCGAGTGAGTCGGCATCTGAGCTGGGCAACCAGGCCTCGAGGGCTTCTTCCAGACGATACTCGGCAGCAGTGGTATCGCCGCGAAGCCAGTCAATCTGAATATCGTCGATGAG
Source organism: Halieaceae bacterium (assembly GCA_003520285.1). GTDB lineage: Bacteria > Pseudomonadota > Gammaproteobacteria > Pseudomonadales > Halieaceae > Aequoribacter. The sequence continues at coordinate 21,347 of DOVB01000240.1, read as the reverse complement.
TCGTCGTGCGACATCAAATCGAATACCCGCACAGACTGAGGCAAACACAATAACAACGCCCAAAAGCCCCCAAAACCAGTCATGAATCCAGGAGTACAGCAGCGCAAATCCCAGAATAGGCACCGCGAGTACTGCGATGAGTTTTGCAGGACCGGCGAAACCAAACCCAGAGAGCACGGCTACTAAATTATCGAGCCGATCAGCACACCATAAACCGATGGGATTTCGCTCCGCGGTATACAAGAGATACGCTGCCGCGAGTAAACTGGCTAAATAAAGCATAACGCCCCCTAATGGCGACCTGTTATCGAGTTTCTGACGCGTACCCAATCGAAGGCGGGACCCGGATCCGTTTTGCGTTCTGGCGCGATATCGCTGTGCCCCACCACCGCGTCGGTATTGATCTCGTACTCTTTGATTAATGCCAAGAGTACAGACTGTAGTACTAGGTACTGCGAATCAGTGTAAGGCAAGTGATCCGTTCCTTCCAGCTCTATGCCGATACTGAAGTCGTTGCAGTTATCACGACCCCTGAAATGTGAAACGCCCGCGTGCCAGGCTCTATCGAGAAAACTGACGAACTGGGTGATGGCACCTGTTCGGCGAATCAACAAGTGAGATGACACTCTCAGATTCTCTAAGTCCGCAAAACTTGGGTGCAAGTCGCAATTTAGACGATTGCAGAATAAGTCCTCGATGTAGGGGTTTCCAAACTCGCCTGCGGGCAACGAAATATTATGCACGACCACTAAATCGATTAAGGTCAGATTAGGTCGCGCGCCAAAATTAGGCGAATAACGACGCTGGGCAGCGCTGAGCCAGCCCTCATCAATGTACATCATCGTTCTTAAGACCTGCTATCATAGGCGCTGACACAATCACCAAGTTGAAAGACAGTATGCACGTTCCATCGCCAGAAATCATCCGTGCCAATGTGACCGCTGCCCTCGCCGAGGACATTGGTAGTGGCGATATCAGCGCTCAACTGATCTCGGCCAATCGCCATGCGAAAGCCACGATGATTACCCGTGAGTCGGGTGTGCTCGCCGGTATACCCTGGGCGCAAATGGTCTTTGCAGAGGTCGACCCCTCTATTGAAGTAGACTGGACCTGTAACGACGGCGATGCGATCAGTCCCAACGAAACCCTTGTTACTCTGAGGGGTCCAGCGCGCGCGCTCCTTACCGCCGAGCGCACTGCCATGAACTTTTTACAAACCCTGTCGGGCACAGCAACGCTTGCTCGACACTATGCCGACCTTGTGGCACATACTCGCGTGAAGCTCTTAGACACACGTAAGACACTCCCGGGTCTGCGATACGCCCAAAAGTATGCGGTGTTATGTGGTGGTTGTTTCAATCATAGAATTGGCTTGTTCGATGCCTTTTTGGTCAAAGAGAATCATATCGCTGCGGCTGGAGGCATCGCCGCTGCAGTTCAGGCTGCTCGCACGCTGTCGCCTAACAGCTTGTTAGAGGTCGAAGTTGAGACCCACGATGAATTAGAGCAAGCCCTGGCAGCAGGTGTTGATCGAATTATGCTCGATAATTTTACCATCGACGCCATGCGAGACGCGGTAGCGTTGACACGCGGCAGAGTCGAGCTCGAAGTCTCTGGGAATGTGACCGAAACGACTCTGATCAAGATTGCCGAAACGGGTGTTGATTATATTTCTATTGGCGCACTCACCAAACACTGCCGAGCCCTAGATTTGTCGATGCGGCTCAGTACCGATTAGCGCTCTAACAGATCGACATCACTGACCACCACACCGCATCCATCGGCATAAATCCAGTCGCCCTCTGCCACCTTAGCGCCACCGATCTCGATCGGCATACCACGCAGTCCGACACCATGTTTATCTGTCTTGAGTGGGATCACTCCTAGCGCAAACACACCTAACGTCAAAGTTTGTAAGACCGTGACATCGCGAACTGCGCCATTAATGATTAATCCAAGCCAACCGTTTAGGCACGCTTTCTCAGCAATCTGATCTCCCAACAAAGCCCGGCGCAACGAGCCACCGCCATCGACCACCATCACACGACCATGACCAGGCTCTTCAGCTAAAGCTTTGACCAGTGAATTATCTTCAAAACATTTGATAGTCGCGGCTTGCCCACAAAAATGGGAGTGGCCACCGTAGCTTGCGAATTGCATGTGCATGACACGCACAGCGGTGTGTGCATCGCACAAATCTGGTGTCGAAAATTCATCCATCGCTATCAGATCCAATTCACAGGGAATTCGAGCAGCATACCGCTTGATCCCAGCACAGCCTGCTCCGAGGCCGCGCAGCGCGGCAAAATCTGCTCACAGTAAAACGACGCCGTAGCCACCTTCTGCGCATAGAACGCCCGTGTGCTGCCGCCCGTGATGCGCTCCTGTGCTAGCAGCGCACCCCGCGCAAGTTGCCAACCACCGAACAAATACCCTGTCATCATCAGGTACTCAAACGACGCACCCAAAGCCGCATCTCTGTGTTGCGGCCACTTTTCCAGAATCCACTGGGTCGCCCGCACCTGCGCACCTAGGCTCGATTTTAGAGCGTCGCCCATGCCCCGCAGTGAATCAGTATCACTCTCACGTAGCTCTGCGATCGTGTTAGCAATCTCGTTTTGAATGAGCTCCATGGTTGCACCACCATCACGTGCCACTTTTCGCCCCACCAAATCGGCTGCCTGAATCCCATTTGTTCCCTCATAGATCGACGTAATGCGAACATCTCGAAAATACTGTGCCGCCCCAGTTTCCTCGACATACCCCATACCACCGTGAACCTGAACACCAATCGATGTCAGCTCCTCAGAAAAGGTGGTAAGCCAGCCTTTAATCACCGGTATCATTAAATCGATGCGCGCCTGGGCGACTGGCTTTTCCGCAGAGGGGCCCGAGTGAGCCAAATCCATTGTGACCGCCTCACTGTAGGCGAGAGCTCGCATCGCCTCGCAGCCTGATCGCATGGTTAGCAACATGCGTTTCACATCAGCGTGCTGAATAATTGCAACGCTGCCCTGAACACGCTCGTTGGCATAGGCGCGCGCTTTTTGAAACGCTCCTTCAGCTGCTCCGAGAGCCTGTAAACCGACTTTTAGACGAGCCTCGTTCATCATAGTGAACATACATTTCAGGCCCTCGTTCTCGCGGCCCACAAGGTATCCAATCGCACCTTCCGTATCGCCGTAGGCCATCACACAGGTTGGACTCGCATGAATCCCAAGCTTGTGTTCCACCGACACAGGGAACACGTCGTTCCGCGCTCCTAGAGTTCCGTCGGGTGAAACGAGGAACTTGGGCACAATAAACAACGAAATTCCTTTTGAGCCTTCGGGTGCGTCGGTCGTTCTCGCCAGCACCAAGTGGATAATGTTTTCACTCGCGGAATGGTCTCCCCAGGTGATATAAATTTTTTGCCCAAAAATTCGATAGTGATCACCCTCTGGGACCGCGCGCGTTTTCACAGGGCCCAGATCAGAGCCCGCACCCGATTCGGTCAAGTTCATAGTCCCCGACCACAAACCAGAATTAATGCGTGTCGCGTACAGCGTTCGCTGTTCCTCTGTTCCATGCGCCGCAATGGCAAGCGCAGCTCCTGAGCTCAAAAATGGTGCGAGAGCGAACGCCATATTGGCGCCATTCCACATCTCTGAAGTCGCGGTGCCATAGAGCTCGGGCAAACCTTGGCCGCCGAGTGCTTCTGACGCGGCAATACCAGTCCAACCGGCTTCTCCGAGCTGGGCCAGAGCATCTTCATGCCCTGGTGAGCACTCCACACGCTGATTCACGCATTGTGCTGGGTGCGTATCACCAATGCGCCGAAGTGGCGCTAAAACATCGTTAGCGAGCCTAGCGGCCTCATCAAGTAAAGCTGTGGTGAGCTCCGAATTGACGCCTTTATCGCGATAAGCTTCGAGCTCTCCCAAAGTTTGCTCGACCTGCAATACCTCGTCGATTAAAAATTGCATGTCCTCGATGGGGGCTCTGTAGTTGTCCATGATGTCTCCAAAAATCACTCAATAAAATGAGCACAAGGTCGTAATAATAACGTTTCACTGAGGCTTTTACAGCCACTCAATGACACATTCGATCCGCGTGTAAAACATGAGGGTCGCGGAAAACATCGAATTTGCATAGACTATGGTATTGATGATTGCCATTCACCTGATCAATACTGCCAGACTGATGCCGTCAAGGCTGATGTAACGCGGTATTAAACCCGTTTGAGGGCCTATGAACTTAAATCGCATTGACTTAAATCTTTTGGTTTATCTAGACGTGTTGCTGCGTGAACGAAATGTCACCCAGGCAGCCAACAAACTAAGCCTGTCTCAGCCCGCTATGAGTAATGGGCTCAAGCGATTACGTGATCTTTTTGATGACCCATTACTGGTAAGAACGAGTGAAGGCATGACGCCAACCGAGCGCGCACTCGAGCTCGAACCCATCATTAGAGATGTCCTGGCCAATATTGATCGAGCCGTCCAAACCCGAGCTGAGTTTGATCCTCAGCACCAAAACCGAGTCTTTCGGATCATGGCGAGCGACTATGCTGAATCGACGCTGCTGCCGCATGTCCTGTCTCAACTGCGGGAGCTGGCCCCATCCGTCACACTCGATATTATGACACCAAGTGATGTCAGCTTTTTAGACGTCGAGCGCGGCAAGGTCGACATGGTCATTAACCGCTTTGACTCAATGCCGCAATCCTTCCATCAGACCCATCTCTGGGATGACAGTTTCTCGTGTCTGCTGAGTCCCAATAATCCGGTCTTAGAAGACTTCTCTCTCGAAAATTATCTGAAAGCGAGCCATATTTGGGTGAGCAAGACTGGAATGGGTGTCGGTGTTGGTGTCAATCCGGATGATATTCAGCGATTGGGATGGGTCGACTTGGCCTTGAATCGACTCGGCCATAAGCGCCAAATTAGGGTGTTTACTCGTCACTATCAGGCCGCTATGACCCTTGCCGAGCAAAATGATCTGATTGTGACTCTACCCACGCGTGCTGCACTTCTCAAATCGAATAACCCCAGGGTCGTTCTGCGCACACCTCCGCTGAAAATTCCACCCCTTGAATTGAAGATGGCGTGGAGCCCTCTGCTTCAGCACAACCCGAGTAATCGCTGGCTTCGTAGACTCATAGCAGATACCGCAAGATCTCTGCCCGCGCCGCTCGAACCTCCGAGAGAAGATTCGCACTAGCGGTCCTAGCTCACCAGGACTACCGAGACTGCGCGAGTCTGGCCCATGGTCTCATCGACCGGGGCAACCGGGCGACAACCAAAAACCAGCAGCCAGCAGCCAGCAGCCAGCAGCCAACGATCAGCAACCAATAACCAACAACCAACAACCAA
>DOVB01000240.1:0-15890 GCA_003520285.1 Halieaceae bacterium | reverse complement strand
AACAACCAACAACCAACAACTATTGATACGATGAATGCTTGCGATAAGAAGCATAGATTTGATAAATCATGTTGGTTTTCATAGACTCGTACAATCACAATAATCGATCGATAGGGCCATAGCATGACAGACAGAATTGAACGCGAAGGATTGCAGGTAGCGGCCAGTCTTGACCGGCTAATGAGCGATGAAATCATTCAAGGCACAGGCCTTACTGTAGATGGGTTCTGGCAGCACGCTGCCGCTGTGATCGCAGAGTTTATGCCCGCAAACGCCGAGCTATTGGCCGAGCGCGAGCGCCTGCAGGCTCTTATTGACGGGTGGCATCAATCTAATCCGGGGCCATTCAACCCCGAACAGTACCAAGCCTTTCTTCGAGAGATTGGCTATTGGCTTCCGGAACCGGATGATTTTTCGATCACGACCCAGAATGTAGATGACGAGATCGCAGTGATGGCTGGGCCGCAGCTTGTCGTGCCGGTCATGAACGCACGCTTTGCACTCAACGCAACCAATGCTCGCTGGGGCAGTCTGTATGATGCTTTATATGGGACCGATGTCATCTCTGAATCTGACGGCGCTGAGCGTGTGGGCGCCTACAACCCGGTGCGCGGCGCAAAGGTCGTGGCATTCGCACGCGACTTCCTAGATCAACACTGCCCCCTATCGCGTGGATCACACGCTGATGTGAAGCAATATGCCATTGCTGGCGAAAAACTGACCGCTGTTTTAAGTGAAGGAAACGTCTGCTTATTAAAAGACAGATCGCAGCTGGTCGGCTATTGCGGCAGCGCCGAGAGCCCCACCTCGATACTACTGAAGCATCACGGTTTACACATCGAAATACAAATCGATCGACAGCATCCGATTGGTGCTACCGATCCTGCTGGGGTAAAAGACGTGTGTCTGGAGGCGGCAATTACCACCATCCAAGACTGTGAAGATTCGGTCGCGGCCGTGGACGCCGCCGACAAAGTCGTGGTTTACCGAAACTGGCTGGGTTTAATGAAGGGCGACCTCGCCGAATCCTTCGCCAAAGACGGACAAACCGTCAAACGTACTTTGAATCCGGATCGGCACTTCACCCAACCTGATGGATCGGCACTCACACTCCCCGGTAGAAGTCTGCTATTCGTTCGCAACGTCGGTCACTTAATGACGAATCCGGCTATTCTGACAGCAGACGGACAAGAAGTGCCCGAAGGTCTTATGGACGCCTTGTTTACAGTGCTGATTGCACTCCACGATCTGAATACAACCGGTTCCGTCAGAAACTCTCGCACTGGTAGCATCTATATTGTGAAGCCCAAAATGCATGGCCCTGATGAAGTCGCCTTCACCTGCCGTCTTTTCTCTGAGATCGAAGCCCGCTGCGGCTTAGCCTCTAACACCATAAAAATGGGCATCATGGATGAGGAGCGCCGCACCAGCATTAACTTGAAAGCGTGTATCGAGGTCGCTAAAGAGCGCCTGGTCTTCATTAACACGGGCTTTTTAGATCGCACTGGCGATGAAATTCATACCAGCATGCTGGCAGGTCCGATGCTACCGAAAGGGCAGATGAAATCTAGCACTTGGATCAGCGCCTACGAGAATCGCAACGTGGATATCGGACTGCGCTGTGGCTTAGCAGGGAAGGCACAAATCGGCAAAGGCATGTGGGCCATGCCCGATCTAATGAAGGCGATGCTAGAGCAAAAGAGCAACCACCCAGAGGCTGGAGCAACAACGGCTTGGGTGCCCTCTCCGACTGCCGCCACGCTGCACGCGATTCATTATCATCAGATCAATGTATTTGAGCGCCAGGCCAAGCTGAGTCAGAGAGCGACCGCTAAGGTCGAAGATATTCTGCAGATTCCACTGGGCGACCCGAGTCAACTCAGCGCCGCTGACATTCAAGCGGAACTGGATAACAACTGTCAGGGTATTCTCGGCTACGTAGTCCGCTGGATCGACCAAGGTGTTGGGTGCTCAAAGGTACCTGATATCCACAATGTGGGCTTAATGGAAGATAGAGCGACTCTCAGAATCTCGAGCCAACATATTACTAATTGGCTTCATCACGGGGTATGTACCTCGGAACAGGTGCAGTCGACACTGGAACGTATGGCCGCTGTGGTAGATCAGCAGAATGCCAATGATCCCTACTACACACCAATGACACCAAACTTTAAGGCATCAATTGCCTTTCAGGCGGCACGGGAACTGATCTTTGACGGGGAAGTCCAGCCCAGTGGATACACCGAGCCGGTGTTACATCGAATGCGGCGAGCTCTAAAAACCACTTCGATGTAAGCCTTGAAAAGTGACAGAGGCTGAGCTGTTGGTTGCTAAGCCTCTATAACCTGTCACACTTAAATCGGCAAACGCGTAAGGTGTCAGACCGCCTTATGAATTCGCACCGATATCAAGACAGGCATCCGCATCGGCACCGGTCTCGCCGCAGACTGCAGTTCCCGCAACACCCCACTCCAAGCTCTGTCCAGTATTGACGGTAGGCGTCAGTATTATCGTTTTTGCACTAGGATGCGCTTCAATCGTAATCACGCCATCTGCAACACTGAGAGCATCAACATACTTAACAATAGCTCCCGCACTAGCATCTGCGATTGCCGCCGCAATCCCATTAGATCCAGCATCGCAATCCGCTAGCGCTTTCTGCGAAGCACATAGTCCCACCGCAGTTCGATACGTCGCCGCTCCCTGCAGGGCACCACTGAGTCGCGCGCGGTCGCTATAGCCCTGATAAGCCGGAAGCGCCACCGCCGACAAAATACCCACGATTGCAATCACAATCATCAACTCGATCAAAGTAAAGCCAAGTTGGCTAACAGTATTCATTGCCTTCATCATTGTTCCCTCTTCGCTATCACAATTAAAGTTATCGCTCAGATCAAACCGCAAGTTGTGGTTGGACTTTTGCCTTCAGAGCGAGCCTTGCAGGCAGATCACTACCCGTCAGTATTTTTTCCAACAGAAGCGCTTGATTCACCCCAGCTGCCTGGTTAATGAGCTAAGGTTAGCATGTAGCTAATTATTTTTTCACAACTTGATAATTCAACTTTAATCTGGAGCAGGCGTGAACCCATCAGCAATCGACAATCTGAAGCAACCAAGCTCCCTAGGGCTCACGGGGCGTCTCATTGCTGACCAGTTGATTACCGTCGACGAAGCCGCTGAATCGCAAAAGCAATCAGCACTCCGCGATATGCCGCTGGTGCAATATCTGGTAGACGTGGTTGGTGTCGACAGCAGACAGCTCGCCCATTCCCTTGCCTCGGAGTTTGGCGCACCGCTGCTTGATCTGAGTGCTTATAACCCAGACTACCTACCCAAAGACTTGGTGGATCTGAAGCTACTGCAAAAACATCGTGCACTGCCTCTATTCAAACGCGGTAAACGACTTTTCATTGCGCTCGCCGATCCGGCTCGTATCGAAGCCCTCGATGAGATCAAATTCCATACCGGAATCACCACTGAAGTCATTGTGGCTGATCACACCCTGCTGTCATCTGCGATTGAAAAATTTGCGGATGCCAAAACATCAATCGAACAGCTGGGCGAACTCAATCATGAGTCGTACGACGATCTCGATATCAATACCCTCGACGAACCCGATGGCGATGATAGGGGCGTCTCTAAAGAGGTCGACGACACTCCCATCGTTCGATTCGTCAACAAAGTGCTCATAGATGCGATCAAGGCGGGTGCATCCGATATTCACTTCGAACCCTATGAACATCACTACCGAGTCAGATTCCGAGCCGATGGCATTCTGAAAGAGGTTGTGCGACCGCCCAAAGCACTCGCCCCCAGACTCGCCGCCCGACTGAAGGTCATGTCGCGCATGGACATCTCCGAACGACGGATCCCTCAAGATGGCCGGATACAGATGCGCTTATCCAAAACTCGGTCGATCGATATGCGGGTCAATACACTCCCCACGTTATTTGGCGAGAAAATCGTCCTGCGTATTTTAGATCCAGCGAGTGCGCAGCTGGGTATCGATGCCTTGGGCTATGAACCAGAGCAGCAGCGTTTATTTCTAGAGGCACTGGATCGCCCACAGGGGATGATTCTCGTCACCGGTCCGACTGGGTCGGGTAAAACGGTGTCTCTATACACCGGCCTGACGATCCTCAATACCGAGGAGCGCAATATCTCTGCAGCGGAAGACCCTGTAGAAATCAATCTAGAGGGGATCAATCAAGTTCCCGTTAATCCTAAAGTGGGTCTCAATTTTGCTGACGCGCTTCGATCGTTCTTACGACAAGATCCCGACGTCATCATGGTGGGCGAAATTCGAGACCTAGAAACAGCGGAGATCTCGATTAAAGCGGCGCAAACTGGCCACCTCGTGCTATCCACCCTGCACACCAACAGCGCTTCAGAAACCATCACACGGCTGCTTAATATGGGGATTCCGGCGTTCAATGTAGCCACGGCTGTATCTCTGATTATCGCGCAGAGTTTAGCACGCAAGCTTTGCCAACACTGCGCCGAGACTGTGACCGACTTACCGCGTTCGAGCTTAATCGAGCTGGGTTTCACCAAGGCGATGCTAGAGCATGCGACGATTAAGCGCGCCGTGGGTTGCAAAGCCTGCCACGAGGGCTACAAAGGTCGCACAGGGATCTATGAGGTGGTTAAGATAACCCCGACACTTGCCACCATGATCTTAGAAAATCATCACTCGATCGATTTGGCGAAGCAGGCCCGCAAAGAGGGTTTCCCAAGCCTGAAGACGTCGGCTCTACTGAAAGTCGCGAAGGGTATCATCAGCCTCGAAGAGGCGAATCGGATTACCGTAGACTAGTCTCATGAGAATTTAAATGACCACCAAAACTGCTTTGTTTGCTTACATTGGAACCGATAAACGAGGTCGAGAATCTCGGGGAGAGATCGAAGCCACGTCAATCAGTATGGTCAAAGCACAGTTGCGCAAGCGCGGGATTACTGCGAAATCGGTCCGCAAAAAATCGAAGCCCTTATTCCGTGGGAGAGGCGCCACAATAAAAGCGGCGGATATCGCGCTATTCACACGCCAGCTGGCAACTATGATGAAAGCGGGCGTACCCCTGATTCAAAGTTTTGAAATTGTCGCCGACGGTATCGAGAATCCACGCATGCAAAAACTGGTCAATGCGGTTCGCTCCGACGTCGCATCCGGCAATGCTCTTGCGGGCGCATTAGCGCGTCACCCAGAGCAATTCGATGACTTGTTTTGCTCATTGGTCGCATCCGGAGAAAGCTCTGGAACCCTCGAAACCATGCTCGATCGAGTCGCGACCTACAAGGAAAAAACCGAGCAGCTGAAAGCGAAAATCAAGAAGGCTCTCACCTATCCTATCGCCATCATGGCGGTTGCCATGGTCGTCACAGCCCTGCTCTTGGTCAAAGTCGTGCCTCAGTTTGCCGAGACCTTCCAGAGCTTCGGCGCCGAGCTGCCGGCCTTTACTCAGCTGGTCCTCGATATCTCGTATTTTGCGCAAGACTACTACTTGTACATGCTCGCTATTATCATTGCGCTGGTGTACCTCTTTCGCCGCACCCATCGAAAGTCGAGAGCCTTCCGAGACAAGATGGACCATCTTTTACTCAAAGTCCCCATCATCGGGGGTATCATTCGCCACGCGGCCATTGCGCGATTCTCTCGCACCCTCTCGACCACTTTTGCAGCGGGTGTCCCCTTAGTCGAAGCCTTGGAGTCGACCTCTGGTGCTGCAGGCAATGCGCTGTACCGAGAAGCCATCCTGCAAGTGCGCGATGATGTCACCGGCGGCTCATCGCTCTATGCCGCCTCTCGCGCCACCGCTATTTTCCCCAATATGGTGTTACAAATGATCAGTATCGGGGAGGAGTCTGGCTCTTTGGACGACTTACTCGCTAAAGTGGCAACACACTATGAAGAAGCCGTTGATAACGCGGTCGATAGCTTAAGCACTCTGTTAGAGCCGATGATCATGGTGGTACTTGCTGTGTTGGTCGGATCTCTGATGTTAGCGATGTACTTACCTATCTTTATGTTAGGATCTGTCATCTAATTTTTTCGTAGGACCATTGCATGCCAGAGCTTGGCTTTATGACCACCGAAACGCCGGCTGGCTTACTGCTGATATTGGTCGTGGGTCTCGTGGTTGGCAGTTTTTTGAACGTCGTTATTCTGCGGCTTCCGATCATGATGCAGGCTCAGTGGCGCAAAGATTGTCGCGAGCTTCTTGCCTGTGAGCCGGAACCCGCTTCAGAACCTTTTAATCTAGCGACACCTGGATCACATTGCCCGGCCTGCCAAACGCCGATCAAACCATGGCATAACGTGCCGGTTCTAAGCTGGCTAATACTTCGCGGTCGCTGCAGCTATTGTCAATCAAAGATTAGCAGTCGATATCCGCTGGTAGAATTGGCCAGTGGTATCGCCAGTGTCGTGGTAGCCACCCAATTTGAATGGGGTAGCCAACTTGCACTCGCGCTGGTTTTTACCTGGAGCTTACTGTGTCTTACCCTAATCGACTGGGACCACCAACTCCTGCCAGATGACATCACCCTGCCTTTACTGTGGCTTGGTTTAATGGCTAATTTCTGGGGTATTTTCACCGACTTAGAATCTGCTGTTCTCGGTGCCGTATTGGGTTACGGTATTTTATGGAGCGTTTACTGGATCTTTAAACTACTGACAAAGAAAGAAGGCATGGGTTACGGCGATTTTAAACTTCTCGCGGCCTTGGGCGCTTGGCTCGGCTGGCAAGCGCTGCCTATGATCATTTTATTATCCTCATTGGTAGGCGCCACCATCGGTATCGGATTGATCGTTCTAAAGCGACTGCAGCGAGATCAACCCATGCCATTCGGACCCTACTTAGCAGCGGCGGGCTGGCTCTTTCTAATGATGGGAGATAGGCTCACACAATGGTCTCTTTACTAAGGAGCAACAATGCTAACCGTGGGTATTACAGGCGGGATAGGCAGCGGTAAAACTGCTTTAACCGATATCTTGCAGGATATGGGGGTTGTAATCGTTGATGCTGACGCCATTGCCCGCCTGGTCGTTGAACCGGGCAGTCCCGCACTCGCCCAAATTGCCGATCATTTCGGGCCACAGTGTCTTACGGCCGAGGGTACCCTAGACCGCGCTGCCTTGCGCCAGATCGTATTTTCCGACCCCGACGCACGCGCCTGGCTAGAAGCGCTGACACACCCCCTTATTGGCGCTGAGCTCAAAGCGCAACTTGATGCGGCGGACGGGCCTTACCGAGTGTTGAGCTCGCCCTTGTTACTAGAAGGGCAGCAAGCGAGCATGACCGACCACGTAGTGGTGGTTGACGTACCGGAATCAGTTCAGATTCAGCGAGCCAGCGGGCGAGACCAAAATTCCCCAGACCAAATACAGAGGATTATGAACGCTCAACTGCCCAGGCAGGAGCGCCTCGCGCGTGCCGACTACATCGTAGATAACTCAGGCTCCCTCGAGCAACTGCGAGAGCACGCGCAGGCGCTACATCGACATCTACTTGACCTGGCCGCTCGCTAAACGACGCCGAAGACTGTCTAGTATGACCCGATTCGGGGGCGGCATGGGGTATTCTCCACACTCATCAATGGCAACCCAAGTGACTTCCTGCCCCTCTTTACCCACCGGCTCGCCCGAGAAATCCGTCACGAACCAGCACTGCAACTCAACTCGACGCGAGGCATAATCATGTCCAACAGTCTGCAAGGGTTCACTGGCATTGACGAGGATACCGAGTTCCTCGAACAGTTCTCGGTGCAGCGCCTCTTGAGAGGTTTCACCAGATTCAATCTTGCCACCCGGAAACTCCCATAACCCCGCTAGATGCTGCTCCGCTCGTCGTCTCGAGAGGCACACCTGGGTTCCTCTAACCACTACCCCAACGGCTACTTTTAAAGAGACCTTAGGTTCGGTATTCGGCATTGATTCTGACATAGTCGTAAGAAAAATCGCTGGTATAGACAGTGGTAGACGCTGTGCCTCGGTTTAGACCAACTTGTAAGACAATATTCACTGGCGCCATTGCAGCGACTCCATCTGCCTCGGTATAACTGGCTGCTCGCTGACCACGTTCGGCGATCAACACATCATTCAAAGTTAGGGTGATCTGATCAATCGCAAGATTCACCAAGCCGGCTCGACCGATCGCTGCCAGCAGTCGACCCCAATTTGGATCAGAAGCGAACAAAGCCGTTTTCACCAAGGGTGACTCGGCGATCGTGAAAGCCACATCCAAGCACTCTCGTCCGGTCAGACCGCCGTGCACCTGAATCTCGAAAAACTTTGTCGCACCCTCGCCATCACGAACCATTGCCTGCGCCAACGATAACAGCAAGCTCTCTAAAGCTTCACAAAAAGAAAGATAAAGCGAGTCGGTTTCACTGCTTATCGGTGGCAACACCGACGCACCGGTCGCAGACAAGGTGCAAGCATCATTGGTTGAAGTATCGCCGTCGATCGTGATGCGATGGTATGACTGCTCTACCGCTCGACTCAGGGCAACCTTCAGCAGGGCTGGCGCAATGGTCAAGTCCGTTGCCACGAACGAGAGCATGGTTGCCATATTTGGCCTAATCATGCCGGCGCCCTTGGTAATACCCGTGATCGAAAAATAGTGATCTCCGAAAGGGATCCGAACAGAAGCTACCTTTGGCCTTGTATCGGTGGTCATGATCCCTTCGGCTGCTGCCTGCCAATGATCCTCATGCAGATCCGCCAGTGCCAGCGCTTGCGCCGCCACCAGTTTATCTACTGGCAGAGACTCTCCGATGACTCCAGTCGAGAAGGGCAATACTTCTTCTTCAGCACACCCTACCCGCTCCGCTAACGCTCTGACCGTGGCGCGAGCAGCCAGCAAACCCGACTCTCCAGTGCCTGCATTGGCGTTACCCGTATTAATCATCAAGTAGCGTGGTGCAGCCTGGCTGAGATGTTGCCGAGCCAACACCACGGGTGCAGCGCAAAAATCATTTCGGGTAAAGACTGCAGCCGTCGTTGTCCCGGGAGCAAGCTCTATGATCACTAAATCTTTGCGACCTACTTTCTTAATTCCGGCGCTGGCAATACCCAGACGCACCCCATTCACTGGGAACATTGTTTCCATCGACTATAGTTTTCCGTGACACGATTTGTATTTTTTACCACTCCCGCAGGGGCATGGTTCATTGCGACCCACTTTGCGCTCCTCGCGAACAAACGGCGCCGCGCTGGGATCTTGCTCAGCACTCGCAGCGGGTTCACGCAGAGCGCTGGCATCGCTGTGTTCAAAGGCCAGCTGTTCGCGCGCGGCCTCGTCTCGACGTTGTTGCTCGATACGTTCAGCCTCGTCTGGCCGCTGAATTTGCACATGACTCAAGAATTTAATGACTTCAAACTTAAGATTATTGAGCAGGGTCTGGAACAGCTCGAAGGATTCGCGTTTGTACTCTTGCTTGGGATTCTTTTGAGCATAGGCGCGCAGGTGAATACCTTGGCGAAGTTGATCCATGGTCGCTAAATGATCCTTCCAGAGCTGATCGAGAATCTGCAACATGACCTGCTTTTCGATCTTTCGCATGTCTGGCCCAACCGCCTCGCATTTGGTCTCATAGGCAGATTGAACGGCTGCGAGCGCTCGTTCTCTGATGGCATCTTCATCGACCGTGTTATCTTGATCGAGCCACTGTTGAATCGGCAACTCCACCGCGAAATCGGATTTAAGACTATTTTCTAAGCCGGCAATATCCCACTGCTCCTCAACACTCATGGGTGGGATGTAACCGTCAATGGTATCGTTCACCACATCGGCCCGGATGGCCATGATGGTCTCTGAGATATCCTCGGACACGAGCAAATCATCACGCTGCTGATAGACAATCTGCCGCTGGTCATTGGCGACATCATCGTACTCTAGCAACTGCTTTCGAATGTCAAAGTTGCGACCCTCGACTTTGCGCTGAGCCTTCTCGATTGCATTCGTCACCATCCGGTGCTCAATCGCTTCGCCCTTCTCCATCCCGAGCGCCTGCATGAAGTTTTTGACTCGGTCAGACGCGAAAATACGCATCAGATTATCTTCCAACGACAGATAAAAGCGCGATAAACCTGGATCGCCCTGACGTCCTGCTCGTCCTCTGAGCTGATTATCAATACGCCGCGACTCATGCCTTTCAGTACCGAGGATATGCAGCCCACCCGCTGCCAAGACGGCTTCGTGCCGAGCTTGCCAGGCTGTCTCGATCGCCTGTTTCTGGTCTTCGGTTAGATCACCAGCAGCAGTCAGTTCGGCTTCCAAATTACCGCCCAGAACAATATCAGTACCTCGACCCGCCATATTGGTTGCAATCGTCACCACACCGGGTCGACCCGCTTGCGCAATAATGTCGGCTTCCTGCTCATGATATTTGGCATTCAATACCTTGTGATCAATATCAGCTTCTTTGAAGCGCAGCGATAATTCTTCCGAGGTTTCAACCGAGGCGGTACCCACTAATACAGGGGCACCTTTGTCTATGCAGGCCCTCACGTCCTCTACAATAGCGTCAAACTTTTCTTCGCGCGTTAGATATACGAGATCATTAAGATCAAGACGCTTCATTTCTTTGTTGGTCGGAATCACCAACACTTCGAGCCCGTAAATCTGACGAAACTCGAACGCTTCGGTGTCGGCGGTACCCGTCATACCGGACAAGGTGTTGTAGAGACGGAAATAGTTTTGAAAGGTGGTCGAAGCCAGTGTCTGACTTTCACTTTGAATTGCGACACCTTCTTTAGCCTCTAATGCTTGATGCAAACCTTCGGACAATCGTCGACCATGCATCGTTCGCCCAGTGTGCTCATCAATCAGGATCACCTGGCCGCCCTGAACAATGTACTCCACATCACGATGGAACAAGCTATGTGCCTTTAATGCCGAATGCACGTGATGCAGCAGATTCAAGTTAGTCGCAGCATAAAGACTGTCACCCTCAGCGAGCAGACCTTCCTTGATTAACAGGGCTTCGACTTTCTCGTGTCCCTCTTCTGTGAGTTCTATGGACCGCTGTTTTTCGTCGATATGAAAATCTTTTGGTACTTCTTCAGTGCCTCGCTCTAATAATGGAACAAAGCGATTAATCCGCTGATACAGCTCTGAACTGTCTTGCGACGCACCCGAAATAATGAGCGGTGTTCTCGCCTCATCAATGAGAATCGAGTCCACTTCGTCTACGATCGCAAAGTTCAGGTCTCGCTGCAGGCGATCCTCAAGCGAGAACGCCATATTGTCTCTGAGGTAATCAAAACCGAACTCATTATTTGTGCCATAAATCACATCTGCCGAGTAGGCCTGTTTCTTCTGATCCGGCGCCTGTCCTGATTTGATCACACCAACCCTTAAGCCCAAAAACCGATACAGCGGCTCCATCCAATGGGCATCTCGGTTAGCTAAGTAATCGTTGACCGTCACAAGGTGAACACCCTTACCACTTAGGCTATTCAAGTAGGCGGGTAAAGTCGCCACCAAGGTTTTCCCTTCACCGGTCCTCATCTCGGCAATTTTGCCTTCATGCAGCGCAATACCACCAATCATTTGCACGTCGAAATGACGCATACCGAGCACACGCTTGCCCACTTCTCGAACGGTTGCAAAGGCCTCTGGGAGCAAAGTATCGAGGGTCTCACCTCCCGCTAAGCGACTTTTGAACTCGGGTGTCTTGGCAGCGAGAGCCTCATCTGTCAGAGGCTCGAGTTGCACTTCGAACTCATTGATTTTCTCTACTATTTTTGAGAGGCGCTTCAGCTCACGATCATTGCGTGTTCCAAACACCTTTTTCAGTATATTGAGCATAATGGTCTTGTTCCTATCGTCGTTTCAGGGAGTTATGGACTGGTAACAGCGATAACTCTTACGATAGGGTACAAACAGAATAGATTGCGGGATCTACCAGACGACCGAAATCAAATCGTTGCAGCGTGGCGCCTCCAACAGTGACTTGATCGACCGCGGCACACTGTTCAACCGATGTTTCAATCGGATACCCAGTAGTCCGCCAGACGTCCTGGTGGAGTGGCTCGAGTAAGACCGTCTGCAAGCGCGTCGAGGCACTTTGATCCGACAACTCTTGAGACTTGAAGAATGGCGTCGACAATTCATGCCGCCGGCTCGAGATGGCGATCAAATGACCAGGGCGTAGCAGCTCAGATTGTCTCGATGGCGTGTCGATATGACTTAACGGTGGCTTCGATGGGGGCAACTCAATAGCACTTCCCAGATCGAACCAAAACTGTCCATGTGCGCCCAATATCGCTGACTGGGCGAAGCCAAGAGCGCTCGGCGCGCTCAGGGTGGCGTACTGAAACTCTAGCGCGAAGTGATGAGATTCGTCGGGGAGACCAGCAGAGTCACTGTAGTGAGCAGAAGCGCTGACCTGATCTGACACTTTCGCCTGCGTCGCGCAGTCATGTCCTATTGAACTCGACCCAACCGAATTGACAGCCCCAGTTGCAACAGGGCTCTTAAAAAGGTCACTCGCAGCAGTTTCAAAACCACTCGCCGGGATGGTCACACCCAGCGGCAATCCCAACAACAGGGCAGACGCTAAGGTTCTAGACCAGCGCTTGCGGTCGTCGCCCGCCGAACGATAATTGACTGGGTTATCCAAAGTGGCTGACATGGCACATGGGTGGGTAGAGTGAATAAGCGCCTAATATGCCACAAGCCAAGCTTTAACGCTATCTCAGGAAATCGTCTTTAGCGCCCAGAAAGGAGCGCATCAAGGCGAGGTCAAACCGCTAAGGCAGGTGTCGTGGAGTATGATATCGGGGCCTGCACGGCGTCATCGAAAGTCACCATTTCCCAACAATCTTGCTGTGCTAACAGGGTTCGCAAGAGGCGATTGTTGAGTGCATGACCCGATTTATGCGCCCGAAACTCACCGATCAGGCTAAACCCGAGTAAGTACAGATCACCAATCGCATCGAGAATCTTGTGTCGCACAAACTCATCTTCATAACGCAAACCGCCTTCATTCAAGATGCGGTACTCATCTACGACAATGGCATTATCTACGCTTCCACCCCGCGCTAAACCCTGGGAGCGAAGGTACTCTATTTCATGCATAAAGCCGAAGGTGCGGGCTCTGCTAATTTCTTTCACAAAGCTGGTGGTTGAGAAGTCGACCTCGGCGCTGGCGGAACGATCCTTGAATACTGGATGATCAAAATCGATGCTAAACGCAACCTTGAAGCCATCAAAAGGGAGAAAAGTCGCTGTCTTCCCATCTTCTTCAACCGTCACCGGCTTCTTGATCCGAATGAAGCGTTTCAGAGCAGGCTGCTCTTCTATTCCCGCTGACTGAATCAGAAATACAAAGGGGCCCGCACTGCCATCCATAATCGGTACTTCGGCGGCACTGACATCAATAAAAGCGTTATCAATGCCTAATCCAGCCATAGCGCTCAGCAAGTGCTCAACGGTGGAGATCCGCTGGCCATTGGCAACTAACGTGGTGGAGAGAGTGGTATCACCGACGTTTAGCGCACTTGCTGGTATTTCTACGATAGGATCAAGATCAACTCTACGAAACACGATCCCGTTATCAATAGGCGCTGGTGACAGGCCCAAATAGACCTTCTCGCCGGTATGAAGACCCACACCAGTTGCCTTGATCGGGTTGCGTAAAGTACGTTGTCTGATCATTGTTGCTGCCCTTTGTTATTGATCACCGTAATGATCTTCTAGTCAATCAGCCTGTCGCCGCAGAAACGCCGGTATATCAAAATAATCGCCACCGTCATCAACCTCTGGCAACGACCGCGCCGTATTACCATCGATCTCGCCCTCAGCTTGGCGACGCTTAATAGTGGGGCGATCAAAACGACGATAATCCGGTTTGCCATCACCCCCGTGACCATGCGTTACTGGTTTGACAACAGAAATTGGCTTTTTCTCCTGACCCAAACGAGATAAACCAGTGGCAACGACGGTAACCTTAATTTCGTCGTGCATTTCTGGGTCGATCACGGTGCCAACAACGACCGTTGCCTCTTCCGACGCAAATTCTTCGATGGTGTCACCCACTTCGGTAAACTCACCCAATGAAAGATCTAATCCGGCAGTGATATTCACCAAAATGCCACGCGCACCCTGCAAATCGATATCATCGAGCAACGGACTCTGGATGGCTTTTTCAGCTGCTTCGCGCGCTCTGCCTTCACCACTGGCGCGACCGGTACCCATCATCGCCATGCCCATTTCCGACATCACGGTCTTCACGTCGGCAAAGTCGACGTTGATCATGCCTGGGCGAATGATAAGATCGGCAATGCCTTGTACGGCGCCAAAGAGTACATCATTCGCTTCTTTGAAGGCATCCAATAAGCTGGTATTTTTTCCCAAAACCTCGAGTAAACGCTCATTCGGAATGGTAATCAATGAATCCACGTACTGCTCAAGTTCGGCCAGCCCTTCCCGCGCTATAGCCGCTCGTTTCTTACCCTCGAAGACGAAGGGTCGTGTCACTACCGCAACTGTCAGTATGCCCATATCTCGAGCGATTTCGGCGACGACCGGCGCTGCACCCGTGCCTGTTCCACCGCCCATACCGGCAGTGATAAAGATCATATCAGCACCACGAATAGCTTCCGCGATGCGATCGCGATCGGCCAGGGCTGCGTCTCGTCCAACGAGAGGATTCGCACCTGCACCAAGCCCTTTGGTCATATCGCCGCCCAGCTGCAGACGCGTCTTAGAGTCTATGTCATTCAGCGCCTGAGCATCCGTATTAGCACAGATGAACTCCACCCCATCAATATGGTTGGCGATCATATGCTTGACGGCATTACCGCCACCACCGCCTACGCCGATCACCTTAATACAGGCCGTCTCTGGAATATTGTCAATTAGTTCAAACATGGTTGTTTCCTCTCTCTCAAAAGTGTCACCGAGTGACAGTGCTCCAAATAGAACGGGCAAAGCCCGCACCTAAAAATTCGATTGAATCCAGTCTTTCATTTTCGTAAACATGCCCGGACCGTTGCTCTGAGCCGACCGACTGCGGGCATTACTCTGACGCGAGTGGACTGCGCCGTATTCGAGTAGTCCAACCGCGGTCGAGTAAATGGGATTGCGAACGATATCGGTGAGCCCTTTAACTCGCGAGGGAGCCCCTATCCTGACGGGCATGTGAAAAATCTCTTCCGCTAGCTCGACGACGCCTTCCATCTTCGAGGTACCACCGGTTAAGACGATACCTGCAGGGATTAGGTCTTCGAAGCCACTGCGTCGCAGCTCGGCTTGCACCAAAGTAAAGAGTTCGTCGTAGCGGGGCTCGACCACCTCTGCCAATGACTGCCTCGATAGATCCCGCGGCGGCCTGTCACCCACGCTTGGTACTTTGATCGTCTCGTCAGCAGACGCCAGTTGGGTCAGGGCACAAGCGTACTTAATCTTGATTTCTTCAGCATATTGAGTGGGCGTTCTGAGAGCCATTGCTATGTCGTTGGTCACCTGATCACCAGCGATAGGTATGACACCTGTATACCGGATTGACCCCTCAGTGAAGATCGCTATATCGCTAGTACCGCCGCCAATATCGACCATGCAGACACCCAGCTCACGCTCATCGTCGGTGAGCACGGAATAACTCGAAGCCACTTGTTCAAGGATCACCTCATCCACCGACAATCCGCAGCGCTTGATACATTTCTCGATGTTTTGGGCAGCATTCACCGCACAGGTGACTAGATGCACTTTCGCTTCTAGCCGAACGCCCGACATGCCCAGAGGTTCGCGAATCCCCTCTTGGTTATCAATCACGTACTCCTGGGGCAAAATGTGCAGAATCTTTTGATCCGCCGGAATAGCAACTGCCTGCGCAGCGTCGAGCACCCGCTCCAGATCTGCTTCGATCACCTCTCCATCCTT
>DOVB01000192.1 GCA_003520285.1 Halieaceae bacterium | reverse complement strand
GCAGTCATACTGACCACCATGGCGCCGTTACTGCGAGCTAATGCTGCCGTCTCGATTAATGAGCGAGTTCGACCGGTGTGCGAGATTAAGAAAAACAGGTCACCCACTCCTGAGGCCGCTGCCAGCATACGCTGCATGAGGGTGTCTTGGTGCGATGACACCGGGGTATTAAAGCGGAAGAACTTGTATTCGGCATCCAAAGCCACGGCCGCTGAATTACCCAGTCCAAAAAAATAGATTCTTCGGGCTTGAACGAGCTGATCCACCACTCGGCTGATGGTGCTGTCCGATAGGCTGTCTCGGACGAGGCTCAGCGCATGGATGGAATTGTTAAAAATTTTAGGTGTGAATTCCGCAGCGGTGTCTTCCAGTTCGACCGCGCTGGACACATATCGCACACCGCTCACCAAAGCCCTCGCCAAGCGGAGTTTGAAGTCTGGAAACCCAGTCGCACCGAAGCGTTTGCAGAAGCGATTGACGCTCGGCTCACTGACATCCGCTCGCCGAGCCAGCAGAGCAATCGAGGAGCGCGTGGCAGCTTCGGGATCCTCGAGAATCACAGCTGCGACTTTCTTCTCAGATTTATTCAAGTTCGGTAGGGCGGTGGACAGGCTTGATAAGAAGTTATCCATAGCGTTGATTCCTTGGATGTGACGAGATCAGGCGTCGATTCTGTCAGAGTTTGGCATTGGCATTGGCATTGGCATTGGCATTGGCAACGCAGTCTCAACTCCGCGTGTTGTAAAGTTACATATTTGAGCAATATATGGCAAGCAAAGCGGCTTTATTGTCTCTTTTTTAGCATTAAATGTTGTAAAAGCAAAAAAATATTGACATAAAACGCTCAGTTAAGCAGTATATTTGTAATAAAGCTACATACCTGTTCAGTAGGAGGCAGAATGATTAGAGTTGCGATCAATGGCTATGGCCGCATCGGCCGCAATATTCTGCGCGCTCTTTACGAGCGCCCTGATCTGCGGAAGTCTCTGTCGATTGTGGCTATTAACGACTTAGGTGATGCCGAGATGAATGCCCACCTGACGCGCTTTGATACGGCGCACGGTCGATTCCCGTTCGAGGTAGCTGTCGCAGATGGAGCGCTTCTGATTGATGGTGACCGAATACAGGTCTTGTCAGAAAGGAATCCAGAGCGGTTGCCGTGGGGCCAGCTGCAAGTTGATGTTGTTATGGAATGTACCGGACTCTTCAAGAGCCGATCAGAACTTCAAGCGCACCTCGATGCAGGCGCACAAAAAGTGATTTTGTCAGCCCCGGGTGATGAGCTTGATGCGACCATTGTGTATGGCGTTAATCACCAATCAGTGTCTTACGGCGACCGCGTCATTTCGAACGCTTCGTGCACTACCAATTGTTTAGCCCCTCTGGTGATGCCCCTACATGCGGCAATTGGCATCGAGCAGGGTTTCATGACGACTGTGCACGCCTACACTAACGATCAGTCTTTGAGCGACGCTTATCATACCGATGCCTACCGAGCCCGAGCGGCCGCGATGTCGATGATTCCAACAAAAACGGGTGCCGCTGCTGCGATCGGCTTAGTGGTACCAGAACTGAAAGGACGTCTCGATGGGTTAGCGGTTCGAGTGCCCACACTCAATGTCTCGCTAGTCGATCTGACGTTCGTGGCTTCTCGTGTCACTTCTAAAGAGGAAGTGAATGCGCTCATGCACGATGCTGCCAATCGCGATACGTTTGGAATACTCAGTTACACCAGTCAACCCTTGGTGTCGATTGATTTTAATCACACTGCCTACTCATGTAATTTTGATGCCAATCACACACGCGTCGATGGTTCCTTAGTCAAGGTATTGGCTTGGTACGACAATGAGTGGGGGTTCTCGAATCGTATGCTCGATAATGCACAAGTATTGATGGCTGCTCGCGCTGGGTTGGATCCCAGTAAGGCGGCCTAGGTTTAAGGTACCTTTAACGAGTCCTGTCTGTCTCGGTACCTTTTTAAGGGGAGCGCAAGCTCCCCTTTTTTTTGGGTCTCGCTACTGCGGGTTTTGCCTGCGTCGACGCCAAGGTTCTCATCAAAGGTGGCAGATTTTTGCGCCTTGATGACAGCTGATTAAGAGGAACTTTCAAGTAAGGTCATACGAGTTGATCTTGAGAGCTTCTCAAGCACAGCGCTAGCTAGCACAGAATCAGGACTCCAGTGTGATCTCACAAAGTCGCTAGGGTGCGTAAAATATCTCAAGAGGACACTGATCCTGTAGCGCAAACGCTCGTATCGGGTATTCTCTGGCGGTTATGGACGGACCTAAGCTCTCGTTAAAGATAAGCTCCTTCTGCTCTCCGGTTATGTGCAGAAAAAGCTGCCGTGTCTTCACTAGTCGCTTCAAGGTAAGTGTCATGCGCGCGTGAGGCGCTGTTTGAGGGCGAGCGGGAAGCACAGCGCAGTCGGTGAGAGGATCGAGTCCTACCGTCAGAGCCTCGGTGTTTGGGAAGAGTGAGGCGGTGTGTGCATCGCCACCCATACCCAGCAGCACCACATCGAATTTCGGCAGAGTCGCGAAATCATGCTCGAGACTAAGCGAACCCTGCTCGGGGGTGGCCGCTCCGGTATACAGAGGGATAAAACGTGCAGCAGCAGCGTGCGCGCGCAGGAGCTGTTGCTCAACCAGCTGTTGATTACTATCGGGGTGCGATCTAGGAACCCAGCGTTCATCGGCCAAGGTAATGACAACTTTGCGCCAATCTAATTCACTGTTACGTGCCAGTTCACCGAACAACCCAACCGGAGTACTGCCACCAGAAACGACGAGATAGGCCGTATCTCGCTGCTCGATAGCATCGCTTAGAGCGGCAATGATGACTTGGCTCAATTGCGTGTCGAGTTCGGCTCGACCCTCAAACCGGTGCCATTTAAGCATGCCAGCTTCGTCCGTCTTTCTCGATTAACAGCTCCGCTTTGGCTGGCCCCCATGATCCGGCATGGTAGGTTTTGGTTGCGACCTGTTGCGATTCGCAGGCACCGATCAGTTTATCGCACCAGCGCCAGCTCTCCTCGATCTCAGAACGGCCGACAAACAGTGACTGATCACCATTGATCGCGTCGAGGAACAATCGCTCGTAGGCATCAGGTATGCGATTCATCTCTGACGAACCCTGAAAATCAAGATTCAGGTCATGGGTCACGAGGCTGAGCTTGTCTCGAAGACTCTGTAACTTCGAGACCATTTTCATTTCGATACCCTCATTGGGTTGCAGACGAATAACAAGGGAGTTAGGGATGTTGTCAGCGTTAGAAAAAATATTGTGAGGCAGTTTCTTGTAGGTGATAACGATCTCGGTCATTTTTTCGGCCATTCGTTTACCGGTTCGCAGGTAGAAGGGGACACCTGCCCATCGCCAGTTGTCAATGTGCGCCTTAATGGCCACATAAGTTTCAGTATCACTATCGCCGTTGGTGCAGCCTTGCTCTTCGGTATAGCCCGGCACACTCACTCCTCCAGACCACCCTTGCGTGTACTGTCCACGCACAACATGATCGCTCACATTAGACGCATCGATAGG
>DOVB01000092.1 GCA_003520285.1 Halieaceae bacterium | reverse complement strand
ATGGCTGGAATTGGCGGTTCACCCAGCCCAATCCAGTATGATGCTTTCTGGTCCACAGCGGGCCAGAGAATGGCCGCGAGTAAAAAGGCGGGAGTAACTGGTTGTTCTAAAGCGATACGTTTGTCGGTGTTCGCGAGCGCGGTATCTAACAAGCGCTCATAGCTGGGCAGTGCTTGGGCGTATTGTGCATTGTCGGGGAACAGCTCTTCCCACAGAGGTGTGGCTTGAAGTTCTTTGGCCAGAGCTCTCGCATGACCCGACATAAACCCCTTTAAGAACTCATCGAATAATCGTGCGGCCGGAATTTGCGCCAATAAGTGTGAGCACGTAGCAATCGCAGCGTCAGTCTCGGCGTCGATATTGAACTGGAGTTTTGCTTTGAAGCGCATCACGCGAAGCATTCGGACAGGATCTTCGCGATACCGTGTCTCGGGGTCTCCGATAATGCGTAATTGTTTTGAGGCGATATCCTCTAAACCCCCGGTGTAATCGATCACAGTATCGGCAACGGGGTCGTAGTAGAGAGCATTGACGGTAAGATCTCTTCGGATAGCGTCTTGCTCGAGAGTTCCGAAGACATTATCACGCAAAAGTACACCAGATTGCCCTTGCTGTGAGGATTGCCGATTCCCCGGTAAGACGTCGTCGTGATGGCCACGGAAGGTGGTCACTTCAATCATCTCGCGTCCCATTCTGACGTGGACGATTTGGAATCGCCGGCCAATGATCCGGGATCCTCTGAACAAGCGGTGAACTTGCTCAGGTGTCGCACTGGTGGCGACGTCAAAATCTTTTGGGGTTTGATTCAGCAGCAGATCGCGGACGGCGCCGCCGACAACATAGGCTTCATAGCCTGCGTCAGAGAGTCGAAGGGCGACACTTACGGCAGCGTCATCGAGTCTGTCAAGTCTGAAGGTGCGGTCTACGATGGTCGGCGTCATTAGGGTGTGACGCTTTTAATGGGGGCAAATAGCGAAAAAACACAAGGGGAAGCAAGCTTCCCCATCCAGGTCCACAGTTTCGCTATTATTATTATTAGGGCTTCGTTTATTATTCTTCTTAAGCCACTGTAAATGTTGCAGACCTTATGCCAGATCAGATAAAAACAATAAAAATCAATCACTTGATGTTTTCTCGCTCGAATTTCTAGTGTGTTAGTTGACAGTTTTGTTACCGAATCACTCGTTTCGCAACATTTTAAGGTGTTATAGGGTAACGTTACTCTTTCTGACCCGACGCGCGTTTGTCTCCATTTGCCTTTTGGCGAGGAAGGCCAAAGCGTTGTCGCCGCTCCCATAAACATTTTCGACTCACACCAAGCTTTTGGGCTAACTCGGTTTCACTCATGGTGTCTTGGTGCTCTAACACGAAACGCTGAAAGTAGTCTTCTAACGATAAATCTTCAGGTGGATCTTGAGCAATTTGGCGAATTGGGATGCTGGCCTGGCCACTTCTTAAGCGGTTGATATTCACCAACTCTAAGTCAATACCTAGCAGCTCGTTATCGATCTCATCTGTCTCTGACAAGATGGTGGCTCGCTCAATGGCATGCTCGAGCTCTCTGACATTGCCGGGCCACTGATAAGTTGTGACAGCTTGAATCGCTTTAGGTGACAGCGTTTTTGGGCTCGTCCCCAGCTTCTGACTAAACTGTTCAAGCATGTGCTCGGCCAACTGGAGAATATCTTTACCGCGATCCCGCAAGGGTGGCAGGGATACCCGCAGGACGTTGATGCGATAAAACAGATCTTGTCTGAACTTACCTTCCCGGGCCAATCGTTCCAGATTGCGGTGGGTCGCACAAATTAAACGGACATCCACTTTCCTCGATTGCACGGCACCGATCCGGCGAATTTCGCCTTCTTGGATGAAGCGGAGCAATCGAGCTTGTGCTTCTACGGGTAGTTCGCCGATCTCGTCGAGAAATAGGGTGCCACCATCGGCAGCCTCGATAAGACCGACTCGGTTGGCATTGGCACCAGTGAAAGCACCTTTATCGTAGCCAAATAGTTCTGATTCAATGAGCGTTTCAGGGATCGCGGCGCAGTTCACAGAAATGAGCGGCTGGTTTGCTCTGAGACTTTGATCATGCAAACTTTTGGCGACCATCTCCTTGCCGGTCCCGGTCTCGCCGAGAATGAGGACGGTTGACGGGGTGGGCGCCATTTTTGCAATGTCGTCTCGCAAAGCCTGCATCGCCGGACAATTGCCGATGAAGCGCGATGGTGCCGATTCTTTCGGTCTGTTTTTGTTGTCGAGTTGTGCGGTCTTGGCTTTGACTTCCGCGTGCTCTTTCAGAATCCGCTCAACCGCCAGCAGCATGTCAGCGTGATCGAAGGGTTTGGCGATATAATCTACGGCACCCATCCGCATCGAGTCGACTGCAGATTTTAGGCTGGCATAACTCGTCATGATGAGCACGGGCACATCGCCTGCTTTGCGAATCAAGGCTGTACCAGCTTCGCCGGGTAAACGAAGGTCGCTGATGATTAAATCGAAACCATGGAGGTCGAACGTGGCTTCGGCCTCCTGCACAGAGCTGGCCTCACTGACGTCGTAATCGTTGCGTTCAAGCAGTCGTTTTAATGCTGAGCGAATTACCGATTCATCTTCGACAATCAGTAGTTTTCTCATAGAACTTGCCTCGATGTTGAATGATATCGCAGGGTTTATGCTGCGATCTGAACAACTGGTCAAACATTATAACGCCCTTCGGGCAAAGTGAGTAGGAAACGTGTGCCGTGATCCAGTGCCGCAGAGCAGGGTGACTCAACCTGAACCCCGCCGTTCAGATCTTCCATCATGGTGAATACAAGTGCAAGTCCCAGTCCCGTTCCAGCACCCGGGTCCTTGGTGGT
>DOVB01000130.1:6180-10069 GCA_003520285.1 Halieaceae bacterium | reverse complement strand
AGGAGGGGTGGCCAGGAAATGGGATTCCGCGTGAGGCTGCAAATGCCGCAATATCGGCAATCGGATTAATCGTGCCCAGCTCATTGTTAACATACATCACTGAGATAAGCTTGGTATCGGGCCTAACAGCGCGCTCAATCGCCTCAACAGTGACGAGTCCATCTTTAAAAGCCGGCACAAATGACACCGCAACGCCTTTTTTTTGTAAGTAGTTAGCGGGGTCTAACACGGCTTTGTGCTCGATCGCACTAGTAATGAAATGACCCTCGAAATAGAGGGCTTCAAAGATGCCCTTAATGGCCAAATTATTGGCTTCAGTCGCACCAGACGTGAATACCAATTCCCGCATGTCGGCACCAATAAGCTGCGCCAGCTGCTCACGTGCGACCTCGACTTTGTGCTCTGCTTGCCAACCGTAAACATGTGTTCTTGACGCGGGATTCCCATACGCCGAGTCAACATCAAGACACTCAAGCATCGCCTGCTTAACCTCTGCCGCAATCGGAGTTGTCGCGAGGTAATCTAAGTAAATTGGGCGCACGCTCATGGCTGGTCTAGCTCGCTCTTTTGGCGATCTGCTCGCAACAAGTCACGCTCACGAATCACTTTTTGCGTTTCCGTCAGGATACCGCGGAGTATGTTCAACTCCATCTCATCGATCTGCACCCGATTGTAGAGGCGCTTCAACCGAGTCATGAGTTGACGAGGTGATTTGGGATCTAAAAAACCCACGTGAAGCAAGGTGGTTTCAAGGTGTTCAAAAAACAGTGCCATCTTCGCCTTATCCACAAAAGGCGAGTCCCAATCTGCCTCGGCAGAATTCGGCAAGTGGCCTTCTAAAGACAACATTCGCAGCTCATAGCACATGACCTGAACAGCCATCGCGAGATTCATCGAACGGTAGCTGTCGTCAGTTGGAATATTGACATGCAAATTACACAGCTGGAGCTCTTCGTTTGTTAACCCCCGATCCTCTCGGCCAAACAACAAACCAACTGTACCGGCTGAGGACTGCTGAAAAATCTCTGTGGCGGCTCTACGTGAGTCAAGGATTGGCCAGGGAATACGGCGCTCGCGAGCACTGGTACCCACGACGTAATGACACTCTGCAATAGCTTCCTCAACAGTATCGACCACAACAGCGCTCTCGAGCACATCACTGGCCGACGCTGCTCGCCAAGTGGCTTCTTCGTCGGGATAACGTCTAGGTTGAACCAAGACCAACCGAGAAAATCCCATATTCTTCATTGCCCTTGCCACCGCACCGATATTGCCGGGATGGGAAGGCTCTACCAGGATCACTTTTGCAGTATCAAACATCGGCAGTCTCAGTCACAACAGAAGGGGGCAGTGTAACAGTTTTCTCCGTGCTAAGAACCGGTGCGACTGCTATACTGCCGCGCTTATTCAAAGCAGGATCGCATGCCACATGGAACCAATGGTAAGTATCGCTCTTCGAGCAGCACGCAAAGCGGGCGACATGATCGTAAGGGCTGCTGACGAGCTTGATAGACTCCCCGTCGATAGCAAAGGCGTGAATGACTTTGTGTCCGAAGTTGATAAAAACTCGGAACAAGAAATTATTTACCAACTCAAAAAGACCTATCCAGACCACGCGTTTATTGGCGAAGAAAGCGGCCGAACAGGTCCAGAGAATGCTGAGTATGTCTGGTTTATCGATCCTCTCGATGGAACCACAAATTATCTGCGCGGCATCCCTCACTATGCGGTGTCTATCGCCTGTTCGTTCAAGGGAAAATTGGAACACGCGGTGGTGCATAACCCGGTACTTCGTGAAGAATTTACAGCATCACGAGGGCGTGGCGCTCAGTTTAACGGCCGTCGAATGAGAGTCAGCCAGTCGAACGGTTTAGAGGGTGCGTTAATTGGTACAGGAACGCCTTTCCTCGGACATTGCGAGACCTACTTGCCACAGTATGCTGCGACTCTCTCAGACATTGCTGGCCGCTGCGCAGGTATCCGTAGAGCGGGAGCGGCCAGTCTAGATCTGGCCTATGTCGCGGCTGGACGCCTAGATGGCTTCTGGGAAATGGGATTGGCACCTTGGGATATCGCCGCCGGTGCCCTACTCATCAAAGAAGCCGGAGGCTTGATCAGTGATTTTACCGGCGCAGAGAAATACCTCGAGTCCGGGAATGTGGTGGCGGGTAACCCGCGAGCCTTCAAGTCAGTATTGCAAATAGTAGCTTCACACCAACACGCGTAACTGACGGGGCTTGTCCGACAAAGCCTCTCACTACTCGCTAGCAGCACGCATTCCGTAAGGCCTCTAACCAGAGGTCTTAGGGATCAAGCGCCAGCTCATCTTCGAGCTCATCGGGAAGAGGCATCATTAAATCGTCTTTGCTAACACCGAGGGTTAGCAGCAAATTGGCCGCGACGTAAATCGACGAGTAAGTACCAACAAAGACTCCGACGAGCAATGCAATCGCAAAGCCGTTGATCATCTCTCCACCAACCAATGCCAGTGAAATCAGCACCAATAAGGTAGTTAATGATGTCACCAAGGTCCGGCCGAGTGTCTCTGAGAGCGATTGATTAATGACCTCGATAGACTCAACCCGACGCAGCTTTCTAAAATTCTCGCGAATCCGATCACTGACGACGATGGTGTCATTCAAGGAATAACCGATCACGGCCAAAATAGCCGCCAACACCGTAAGGTCAAACTCCAATCCCATTATCGAGAAAAACCCCAGCACGATAATGACGTCGTGAGCCAAGGCCCCAACAGCGCCGAGCGCGAACTTAAACTGGAAGCGAAAGGCGATATAAACCATCACCAGCCCCAGCGCGAGCAACATTGCCAGCCCACCCTGCTCTCGCAACTCCTCGCCCACCTGAGGCCCCACAAACTCAATCCGGCGCAACTCAACTGTGTCAGATGATTCGCTCTGAAGAATACCGAGCAGAGCGGCACCCTGTTCATCTGAGGTGCCCACAGGTAATCGAATCAGCACATCTCGATCAGTACCGAAACTGACCACCAAAGCACCGCTGTAACCTCGGCTATCAATAGTCGATCGGATCTCGGTCAAGTCAGCTGAATCTGAGTATGCGACTTCAACTAAAGTACCACCGGTGAAATCGAGACCCCATTGCAGCTCCTTCGTCGCCAGTGAACCCACACTAATCGCGAGTAACACCAGTGAAAATACTGCAGCTGGCCAACGCAGCGCCATGAAGTTATACATCTTCATGCAGAGACCCCTCCTATCTGGAGCGTTTTCAGCTTACGCCCACCATATATTGCATTAATGAGTGCGCGCGTGCCCAAAATTGCCGTGAACATTGATGTCAGAATCCCCAGTGACAAAGTCACCGCAAACCCCTTAATCGGTCCTGTGCCAACCGCGTACAGAATTACGGCAACAATCAAAGTCGTGATATTGGCATCTAGGATCGTACTTAGAGCCTGCTCATAACCCTTGTGTATCGCCATCTGCGCCGAACTACCAGCATTCAACTCTTCCCTTATCCGAGAGAAGATCAGCACGTTAGCGTCCACCGCCATTCCGACTGTCAGAACAATACCTGCGATACCCGGTAAGGTCAGGGTGGCTCCCAACAGCGACATGCAGGCAATCAGTAGTACCAGATTGCAAGACAGCGCAACGACTGCTGCAATTCCAAAAACTCGGTAGTACAGCACCATAAAGAGCACCACCAGGGCCAAACCAAGCTGCACCGATTTGACCCCTAGTTCTATATTCTCGGCACCGAGAGAAGGCCCCACCGTGCGCTCTTCAACAAATGAAATAGGCGCTGCGAGTGCGCCTGCTCGAAGCATGAGCGCCAGCTCACTGGCCTCGAGAGGACTGTCTAAACCGGTAATCTGAAATTGAGCGCCTAGTGCCTGCTGAATCAC
>DOVB01000130.1:0-6005 GCA_003520285.1 Halieaceae bacterium | reverse complement strand
CGCGTCTTGAACTTGCGTTCAATGAACAACACGCCCATGCGTCGCTTCACATTGTTTCGCGTTGCTCGGGACATTAAAGTACCACCCTCGCCATCTAGGCTGATACTGACGTTCGGGCGTCCATTCTGATCAAACCCGGCTGCCGCATTCGCGACGCGCTCTCCTGTGATGATCAGACCGCGCTCGAGCCATTCACTCATGCCCTGTCGATCATCACCACGATACTCAAATCGCTGCCGCTCTGACGGGCTCGCATCCGATGCTGCCACTAGCCGAAACTCTAGGTTAGCCACTTTTCCCAGAATCCGTTTGGCTTCTGCCGTGTCTTGGATACCAGGCAACTCGACCACAATGCGGTTCCGGCCCTGGCGCTGCACCAGAGGCTCCGACACACCGAGCTCATTCACTCGATTGCGCAATGTGGTGAGGTTCTGAGCAACGGCATAGTCAATCAACTCTGCCTTCGCCTGCTCGGTCATACTCGCAGTGACCGCAAAACCCTCTTCATTATCAACCCTGTCAAGAACAAGCTCTGGCATTTCATCGGCAATGGCTTGACGCGCCAGTTCACGCTCCTCTGCTGTACCCAGCTTTGCCATCACGACACCAGACTCGGTGAGCTCAACCAGACCCCTCACCCGATTTTCCCGCAACACTTTTTTGACCGAGCTCAAGTAAAATTCATACCTGCGCTCGAGCGCGGCCTCGGCATCTACTTCTAGTTTGAAGTGGACGCCTCCACTCAGATCA
Source organism: Halieaceae bacterium (assembly GCA_003520285.1). GTDB lineage: Bacteria > Pseudomonadota > Gammaproteobacteria > Pseudomonadales > Halieaceae > Aequoribacter. Next base: position 5,255 of record DOVB01000130.1, on the reverse strand, counting down.
AGTCCAAGTTTCATTGGGGTCGCGCCCCAGTTACTCAGCCACTCTGGCGTCGTAGGTGCCAAATTGAGTGCTACGATATAGCCATCACCTAGCGCTCGCGCAATCCTCGCCTGCCCAATGAGTTGCTTATCGGCTGACCGTAGGCGAATAAGTGCATTGCGTCCATTCGCAGAGATTTCCTCGCCAAAGTGCTCTACCTCGGCTTCTTCAAGCGCCAGCAAAGCACGATTCAAGGTGGCCGCATCGATGACTTGACCACTGCTAGCACTGGTGATTTGCACGGCCGGATCGGGCGCGTAAAGATTGGGCGCCGCGTAGAAAAACCCGACCAAAATAACCCACAGAATAAGCAGGTTTTGCCATAGTGAATAACGATTTAACATAGGGATCTCTGCACAGTCGCTCTGAATTTAGTGTTTATGAGGGCCCGGTCTGCATCGGCAAAGCGAAGGGAACCATACTTAAGCGGTTCACCCACGCTAGTTCACCCACAGCCGAGCATTGCGGAACAGCCTCAACCAAGGTGCATCGCCCTGCCACTCCGAGGGACACCATGAATGCTGCACTGCTCTAAACACACGTTCCGGATGAGGCATCATAATCGTGATTCGTCCATCTGGCGTTGTAAAACCTGTTGCCCCATTGGCCGAACCGTTGGGGTTCGCAGGGTATATCTCGGTTGCCTCACCCAGATTGTCAGTATATCTGAGGGCCACTAACCCTGATTTCAACCCCTGCTGTTCACTCACATCTTTGGACCAAACCGCTCTTCCTTCACCGTGGGCCACTGCGATAGGCAGGCGTGATCCAGCCATACCCTGCAGCAGAATCGAGGGAGATTCAAGCACCTCGGTCAATACTAACCGCGCTTCGAACTGTTCCGACAAATTGCGTTCAAACCTGGGCCAATGGGTTGCTCCGGGTATCAGAGGTGATAGTTGTGACAGCATCTGACAACCATTACACACGCCTAGCGCAAAAGTGTCTGGACGATCGAAAAACGCTTGGAATTGCGACGACAGAGCTTCATTGAACAGAATACTCTTGGCCCAGCCTGACCCTGCCCCCAAAACATCACCGTAAGAAAAGCCGCCACAGGCCACCAATCCTTTGAACGAATCAAGTGCACGCCGGCCAGAGATTAAGTCACTCATGTGCACGTCAATAGCATCAAAACCGGCCAGGTGAAAGGCAGCCGCCATTTCCTGCTGACCGTTTACACCCTGCTCTCGCAACACCGCCACCTTTGGACGATGGCCAGTATTGAGATACGGCGCCGCAGGATCTTCCGTATGATCGAAGCTCAGAACCGCATTCAAACCGGGATCCAACTTCGCAATCTGCGCAAATTCTTGCTCCGCACAGACCGGGTTGTCGCGCAATTTCTGGATTTCGAAACTGGTTCGAGACCACAGTTGCTGCAATTTAGATCGCTGACCTTCGTATAACACGCCATCTTCGACGCGGATGCTGATACTGTCTTCATCATCAACAAAGCCCAACGGTACGACGAGATCTGAGATCCCAAGTGCCACGGTCTGTGCCATGAATTGATCCGCTTTCGATGGTGCAAGCTGCACTACTGCACCGATTTCTTCGGCAAATAGGGCGCCAAGAGCGCGATCGCTGGGTATCGCAAAAGATAAATCTAGCCCAAGTCGGCCCGCGAAACTCATTTCTAGCAAGGTAGTCATTAAACCGCCATCAGATCGATCGTGATAAGCCAACAGGGCCTCGTGACTCACACCCCACTGGATCAACTCAAACAACGCTTTGAGATCGCTGGCTTCAATATCTGGACACTGGTCGCCAAGCTGCCCGTAGCACTGAGCCAAGATGGATCCCCCTAAGCGGTTTTTTGATCGCCCTAGGTCAATCAGTAAAATAGGCGCATCGGCATCGTTCTGAAGCTGTGGTGTCACGGTATTTCTTACATCGCGCACCGGTGTAAATGCAGAAATTATCACCGAGACAGGCGCGGTAACAGATTTCGCTGCTCCTGCTTCATCCCATACCGTGCGCATGGACATCGAGTCTTTACCCACGGGAATGGTAATCCCGAGCTCAGGACAGAATGCCATCCCGACCGCTTCTACCGTGTCATACAAGATCGCATCATGATCTTCAAATCCAGCTGCACACATCCAGTTCGCGGATAATTTCACCTTCGACAAACAACCGATATCTGTCGCTGCTACATTGGTGATGGCTTCAGCTACCGCCAATCGACCCGATGCAGGACCAGAGATGAGAGCGACCGGGGTGCGCTCACCCATTGCCATGGCCTCTCCGGCATAGCCTCGGTAGTCGATTGTAGTGACTGCACAATCTGCCACCGGCACTTGCAAAGGCCCCACCATTTGATCTCTTGCAACGAGACCTGTGATAGTGCGATCACCAATGGTAATCAAGAACTGCTTGCTAGCTACCGTCGGCTGAGTCAGGACTCGTTCAAGTGCCTCGCTAAAAGTACACTGGAAATCAAGCGGCGTGAGCGGCGCCTGTTTGCGACTCACGCTGCGGTGCATTTTAGGTGGTTTGCCGAACAGAACGCTCATTGGAAGATCGACCGGCGAATTCTCGAAGAAGCCGTCGTAAACGGTAATCTCTTGCTCTTCAGTGGCCACACCTACACAGGCAAACGGACATCTCTCACGCTCACAAATAGTCCGAAACATCTCGAAATGCTCTGGCTCTATCGCGATCACATAACGTTCTTGCGACTCGTTACACCACAGCGCCAATGGCGACATCCCTGGCTCATCGTTAGGGATATCACGCAGCTGAAAGCGGCCGCCTCTGCCACCATCTTTCACCAATTCAGGCAATGCATTCGATAAACCGCCAGCACCGACGTCGTGTATAAACGCGATAGGGTTATTTGACCCGAGCTGCCAGCATCGATCTATGACCTCTTGACAGCGCCGCTCCATCTCGGGGTTATGGCGCTGAACCGACGCAAAATCTAGACTTTCATCGGAACTGCCGCTTGCCATCGACGACGCTGCACCGCCACCTAAGCCAATCTGCATCGCCGGTCCACCAAGCACAACCAGGTGGGCTCCTGGGCCAAATTCGCCTTTTTGAACGTGTTCAGCGCGAATGTTACCGTAACCACCCGCAATCATAATCGGCTTGTGGTATCCGAACACCTGTGACTGGTCTCCGGAGTTTAGACTGAGTTCAAAACTTCTAAAGTAGCCATTCAAATTGGGACGTCCGAACTCATTGTTGAAAGCGGCGCCACCAAGAGGGCCGTCTATCATAATATCCAGCGCCGATACGATCCGAGTTGGCTTACCGTAATCGCTCTCCCACGGTCTTGGAAAATCCGCGAGTTGCAAATGTGACACACTAAAACCGGTCAGACCGACTTTAGGTTTCGAGCCTCGACCCACCGCCCCTTCATCTCTGATCTCACCACCGGCACCGGTTGCAGCTCCAGAAAATGGCTCTATCGCCGTTGGATGATTGTGTGTTTCTACCTTCATGAGCAAGTGGATCGGCTCATAACTTTCGGTATATTGTCCAGACTCGTAACAGGGATAGAATCGATAGCCGTCGGTGCCTTCTATCACGGCAGCATTGTCAGAATAAGCCGATAACACCTGTGTGCCAGACTTTTCATAGGTGTTGCGTATCATTTGGAACAGAGAATAAGGCTGATCAATCCCATCAATGGTCCAGCTGGCATTAAAAATCTTGTGCCGACAATGCTCAGAATTGGCTTGCGCAAACATCATCAACTCAACGTCAGTTGCATCCCGACCGAGCGCTGTAAAGCTGTCTGTTAAATAATCGACCTCATCTTCAGCAAGCGCCAGTCCAAGCTTTTGATTCGCCGTGAGCAGACCCTCTGAAGTGCCACTTGACCATACTGGGACCTGCTCTAACGGTGCGGGATCATGTTCTGCAAAAAGGGACGCTAGTGCTCCCCAGTCGCGCCACACTGATTGGGTCATACGATCCCACAGTGGCGTCAGAGAGCGCTCATCATTGGCTTTGAGCGATTGATCCAGCCGATACACCAACACGCGCTCAATTCGCAACACGTCCGCCAAGCTGCACTGCCGCGCGATCTCGGTTGCTTTCGATGACCACGGGGATATAGTACCCACGCGAGGACTTACGATACACTGATCGACGAGGTCGTCACTCAACGGAATCTCGGAGGCTGCGCTCAAGAGCGCGGTGAGTCGTCCGAGCTGCGTCTCGTTCAACGGCGATCTCAGGGCGACCAGGTACGCGTAATGGGTATCTACGACTCGATAACCGGTAGCGAGATGCGACAGCTGCTGGTTGATCTTGATGAGACGAAAGTCAGAGAGTGCGACGCCGCCGCGGAGAATGAGCATGTCTAATAAGACTCCATGCTGTCTAAGACCAGAAAGGTGCGCAGTTTACCCTAGTTGGGGCGAACTGGCGACGACTTGGCTCATAAAGTACCAACTGACTCCCAAGCGTTTAATACAGTCGCTGCTGTTCGCTGTAGGTGCATTATTCTTAGCTGGCTGCGAGCCATCGGATACACTTGAAGAAATTCGCAAAAGTGGAGAACTGAGAGTCGTCACCCGCACGAGTCCGACCACGTTCTACCGCGATAACACCGGCTCCACTGGATTTGAGTATCAGCTCATGAAGCGCTTCGCCGATGGCCTGGGCGTTGATCTGGTGATGGTTAATACCAATACCCTGCCCGGCATGTTCAGGAATCTGCGCGAGGGCACTGCGCACATCGCTGCCGCTGGACTCACGCTCACTGATCAACGAGCCAATGATTTCTTGCATTCGCAGGCTTATTTCACAGTAAAACCACAGGTGATTTACCAATCAGGCAGCTTTAGACCCACCTCGATCGAAGATCTGTATGATCATGTCATCATCGTCCCTGCCGAATCCAGCCATGCTCAACTGCTTGAGCAACTGGTGCAAGAGCACCCAAAGCTACGCTGGGAAGCTATTGCCAGCGTTGATGCCACCGATTTACTCGACAGTATCAGCGAGGACAGCCCATTTGCGATCCTAGATGACTATGAGTATTCGCTGCAGCAGCCCCTATTTCCTCGACTAAAAGTCGCATTTACGCTCCCGGTGTCACAGTCGCTGGTCTGGTACGCCAGTAGCAAGGGTCAAAGCGCAGCTCTCGTCGACGCCCTTGACGCCTTTATTTCCGACACCAGCAATAATGGCGTCTTGGCTGGACTCGCCGAAGAATTTTTTAGTTTCGAGCCGCTGGTTTCTCGGTCTGGCTCGTA
>DOVB01000052.1 GCA_003520285.1 Halieaceae bacterium | reverse complement strand
AAAGTTCACTTAGAGGTGTCTTCGCACAGCCGTAAGGGCGAGGATTGTATTTTGATTGGACACAGAGGACATCCTGAAGTCGAGGGTACTCTGGGGCAGTACGATACCTCTAATGGCGGACGAATGTTTTTGATTGAGCACGAGGACGAGATTGCCGACCTTGACGTCAAAGACCCCGAGCGACTGTCTTATGTCACTCAAACGACTTTATCAGTAGATGATACTGCGCGAGTTATTGATGCTTTACGAGAGCGGTTTCCCGCGATTAGTGGACCCCGTAAAGACGACATCTGTTATGCCACTCAAAATCGTCAAGATGCGGTGAAGGCTCTGGCGGCGAGTGTTCAATGTGTGTTGGTAGTGGGTTCGCCCAACAGTTCTAATTCGAATCGCCTGCGCGAGTTGGCCGAGAGGATGGGGACGCCCGCTTATTTGATTAACGGACCTGATGATCTCGACGCTCGGTGGTTCGAGAACTGCGAGTCGGTTGGAATCACAGCTGGGGCTTCAGCACCGGAGCATCTGGTCATTGAGGTGGCAGAGGCTCTTCGGCAGTGGGGTGGTCAGCCGGCTCAAGAGTTGGAAGGTCAACCCGAGAACGTGACTTTTTCGCTCCCTAAGGCTCTCAGAATCGACGTGCAGGCAGTCGACTAGGGCATCACTTTCGCCTAAATTTCGTCGCCAATAACCATCTGGTTTTCTCGCTCTCTGCGCTCGGCAATAATGGAGTGATTGAAGGAGAGAGACGATGGCTGACCGAGGCTTCACCTTACTAGAACTGATGCTCTGCATCGCCGTTTTTGTTACGACAGCGGGATTCGCTGCCCCTGCAATGAAGTCACTCGTGACTTCAGTTCAGTTAATGAACTTTACTCGGCATCTTGCGCTCAGCCTTCACTGGGCCCGAGTTCATGCACTGACACATTCAGTCCCTGTCGGGGTTTGCCCGAGGCGAGCACCTGATGCAGACCAGTGCGGGGGTGGATACCATCAAGGGTGGCTGATCTTCCAAGATCTCGATGATAATCGCCGTCTAGATGCAAGCGATGTGGTGATTCGTTCTGATCTCGGCGCCGACTCGTTCATACGCGTCTTTAATCGAGCGGGTGATTCTATCGTCACGCGGTCTATTTTTTTTGCTGCTAATGGTACCTCTGGGTCAGCCATGACTTTGGCACCATGCCCGATTGATGCCGATACGGAATATTCTTATGGGATTGTACTGAACAATATTGGTCGAGTGAGCGTCCGGTCAAATTTGAGCGCTTGTCATGACCAGAATAGCTAGGCATACGCCAGCATTTGCGGCAGTCAGGGGCGTGGGCCTGATCGAGGTTCTGGTCGCGCTCCTACTGATCTCGATTGGCATGCTTGGACTGGGATCTTTGCAAATTAATGCCAAAAGAGTCGCTCTCGAATCCTTGCAAAGGACCAAAGCGCTTTATTTCGCGAGTGGTATTCTGTCCACACTTCGAACGAGTCACGCTAGCCTCTCTTTCTCCGCAGGGGGAGCAGGCGATCAATCAACACCAGATGCTGGCCCCCCAGACTGTTTCGCTGAATTCTGCGATCCCAGCGCCATGGCTGCTTATCATTTGGCGCGCTGGGAGGCGATGATAAAGGGGCGGACTGATCGGAATGTTGCCGCTGGCGATGCCACCATTGTCGACTCATTGTTTGATGCCGTTAGTTGTACCCGAGTGATGGGCAGCGATCCTTTGCGGAGTGTGGACGTAACAATCGTCTGGTCAGGGTTGACCTCTATCGATTACGGGGATTTCAGGGGCTGCGGTGGCGCGGATATTCGAGCGCCACAGCGGGCTGTGCTCAGATCAATGGTTTTGAGTGAGCTGTTGTGATCGATTCAAATCGGATCAGGTTGGCGGGTATGACTCTGACGGAGGTCATGGTCTCACTGCTACTATCGAGTTTGTTAACACTCGCATTGGTATCTTTGTTTGTCTCCGCCAGACGATCATCCTTGCAAGATGAGCAGCTCGCGACGCTACAAGAAGTGGGTCGTTATGCCCTCAGTTTCTTAAGCCGCGAACTAGAAATGGTAGGATTTATGGGTGGATTCGATCAAGTCGAAGTCATAGACAACGCCGCCCTTGTGTCAGCCGATCAATCAACGCTGACCCAAGACTCATGCTTAGCCTTGCTATTGGATGGTCAGGCTGGCGTGACACACTTTAATAATGTCAACGAGTTTGGGCAGGAAACGGATCACTTGGGCCAATCCACAGGCCGATCGTTGCCATCTGATTGCAACTTGGGGTACCGGCGTTTGGTGAAGGGTAGCGATGTCGTTGTTATTCGCCGGGTAAAAGACCACTCGATACAAGAGCGTGGGTTTAGCACTGACAATCTCGTCCCGTGGGCTGTTTACCTCTCATTCAGCGATCTCTCAGGTCCTGCAGTTATGCATAGGGGTTCTGACCTTAATGCAGTGACAGCACTGCAGTCACGTTCACCGCAACGCGAACTCGAAACCTGGGAGTTTGCGCCCCAGCTTATCTATTTAAGAGAGCAGAGTGATGTGCTTTGCACAGATCAAGGTGCTCCTCCGCCGGAGTTATGCCGAATCCGCTTAAAGCAGTCGGGTTATGGCTTGTCACCGCCGCAATGTTTGGTTGATGGCGTGGAACGTATCAACATTACATTTGGTATTGATAATGATCGGAATGGCATGGTCGATCAATGGGCCGATGTCCCCCCGACTGCTCTAGCGGCACCTATCCGGAGTGCCGCCGTCGATCTATTGGTGCGATCAGCGGTCCTAGAGCCTCATTACTCCGACCCTAAGATTTATCTCCTCGGACGAGATGTTTACGACCCAATCCAGGACGGGGTGGCGTGCACTGAGCATCATCGCCGCACTAGCTTTCACACGGCTGTCGAAACTCGCAATTTGTGGTCCTTGCGGCCATGACGCGTTGCGCGTTACGGGTGCAGGCGGCAGGTCTGACAAAGTGGAGTCAGTGCGGGAGTATCGTTCTGATCTCGACGCTATTTTTACTGGTTCTGGGATTGATGGCAGTTGCACTCACGGAGAGTAGTCTGATGCAAGTTCAAATGTCTCATAAGGAATCGGCGCGTCTGCAAATCAAGCACGAGGCCATGGGGTTGATCGATGATGCGATTTTGCGTATCGGTAATATGAGTTTGGAGCATCAAGTGAACTCCACGGACTGTGACGAGAGTGACTGGTTCAGCTCGGGTTTCGACTGTGCGAACGCGA
>DOVB01000102.1 GCA_003520285.1 Halieaceae bacterium | reverse complement strand
GATCTATCGTGGACGCTGGCTCTGAAGTGCAGCCGACCAAAAAAGCAATTGCGGCAGTGAGTAGTAGGTGATGCATGCCATTTCTCCCCCGTTTACTGACATCTCATCCTAACACGGCGGCTGCGCGTGTTCGTAAGAGCCAGTTCATCAAAAGTTTGGGACCACTTTAGTGCGGTTTTCACGTAAACTTAACCGCCTTTACTGAAAGGAAACTACCATGCGACTCGTATCTTGGAACGTTAATGGAATAAGAGCGGCTGTCGGAAAGCACTTTTTGGAATCACTAACAGACATGAACCCAGATGTGATCTGCCTGCAAGAAACGAAAGCTCAAGACGACCAGGTGCTCGAAGCGCTCTCTGAACTGCCAAGCGATTACCAGACCCTGAGTTACTGCGCAGAAAAAAAAGGCTATTCGGGCACCGCGATCATTACCAGAATACCACCCATCTCGGTAACAAGAGGTATTGGTCTTGAGGAACATGATCAAGAAGGTCGTGTTCTGTGCTGCGAGTTTGCGGGCTTCTATCTGGTAACCGTCTACACCCCTAACTCTGGCAGTGAATTGAAGCGCTTAGGCTACCGTACGGAGTGGGACGCGGCCTTTTTAGCCTATGTAAGTCAGCTCCAAAACAGCAAACCTGTGGTCATCTGTGGCGATCTCAACGTCGCACATCGAGACATAGACCTTGCTCGCCCCAAACCCAACTACAACAAAAGTGCTGGCTACATGCAGGCGGAAATCGACGGTATCGATGCACTTTTGGCGGCAGACTTTGTCGACACCTTCCGTCACCTGCACCCTGCTGAACAACAATACAGCTGGTGGAGTTATCGGGCAGGAGCGCGCGAGAAAAACATTGGGTGGAGAATTGACTACTTTTTGGTGTCTTCGACACTCGTCGATCAGCTCTCTCGTGCGCATATCTACACCGACATCTATGGGTCAGATCATTGTCCTGTTGGCATCGAGTTATCTATCTGAATAGCGACTCCAAACGGATTTCACACACAACGGGGGTGCAATAACTAATCGCCCATAAAAGCCTATTTTTAGATACACTAGCGCAATCTTAATAAGTCACTAGCACGGACACTAGCATGCAAGCACCGACTACCCTGGGCGAATTCATTATCGAAAGCCAAGGCGAGTATCCGGAGGCCACTGGGGCTCTGACATCACTCTTTTCATCATTGCGCCTGGCTGCGAAAGTTGTGAATCGCGAGATTAACAAGGCCGGTTTGGTCGACATTGTCGGCTCAGTGGGCAATCAAAACGCGCAAGGTGAGCAACAACAGAAACTCGACGTGTTCGCCAATGAAAAGTTTAAAACAGCACTCGCCGCCCGGGGCGTTGCGTGTGGTATCGCCTCAGAGGAAGAGGATAACTACGTCACATTCGACGAAGGCCACAACAAAGATGCCGATTATGTCGTGCTGATGGATCCGCTTGATGGTTCTTCTAATATCGACGTTAACGTGTCCGTAGGTACAATTTTCTCAATCTACCGGCGCATCTCTCCGGTGGGATCACCGGTGACGCTCGACGATTTTTGTCAGCCGGGCAAAGATCAGGTCGCCGCAGGTTATATCATCTATGGCTCGTCAACCATGATGGTGTACTCCACCGGTAACGGCGTGAACGGATTCACTTTCGACCCAAGTCTCGGTGTGTTTTACCTCTCACATCCCAAAATGACCACCCCTGCATTGGGAAAAACCTATTCGGTCAACGAGGGCAATTACATCCGCTTCCCTGCAGGTGTAAAAAAGTACATTAAGTATTGCCAAGAGGAAGACCAAACCTCTAATCGGCCCTATACCTCGCGCTATATTGGATCGCTTGTGTCCGACTTTCATCGTAATTTGATTACCGGTGGCATCTATATGTACCCCAGTTCCAGCCGCTACCCAACTGGTAAACTCAGGCTGTTATACGAGTGTAACCCGATCGCTTTCCTGGCTGAGCAAGCGGGTGGACGTGCCATTGCTGGTATCGATCAGCGCATCCTCGATATCAAGCCAACTGAGCTCCACCAGCGCGTGCCCTTCTTTGTCGGCTCAGCAGAGATGGTTGATCAACTCGAGGATTTCTTGCGACGCGAGCAAAACAGCGCGCCCTAGCAGACCCTAGCTACTCGATTACATCCGGTAAACAGCGTCGAACGCCCTGAAGCGTTAAGGACTGGATGTCTTGCAACCGTGTTAGCCGATGGTCAAGCAAGAGATCCAAGGGATCAACGAGGTGACACTTCGTAAACCACACCGCCCTTCATCACAAAGCTGGGGGTCATCAGAATTGAGATATCTTTTAGAGGATCACCATCCACTGCGACAAAATCGGCATATTTACCGACTTCAATCGTCCCAAGATCCTCGATCTCGCCCAACAGCGTTGCGGCATCGCGAGTTGCCGATTGAATAGCAGCCATCGGTGGCATTCCAGCCTCTACCATATACTGAAATTCTTTTGCATTCTGGCCATGCGGTGACACGCCGGTATCAGTACCAAAAGCGATCTTAACCCCAGACGCATAGGCCCTTGCGAAGGTATCTTGAATTTGCGGGCCAACAGCAGCTGCTTTGGGCCTAACGACGGCTGGTAGTTTACCCTCTTGTTTGGCCAGCTCAGCGACCCACTTGCCCGCGGCAATCGTGGGCACATACCATGTGCCCCGTTCTCTCATTAACGCCATCGCCTCTTCGTCCATGTAGGTTCCGTGCTCGACCGAGTCAACGCCAGCAATAATGGCTCGCTTCATACCCTCTGCACCATGGGCGTGCACCGCAACTTTAAAGCCATAGTCTTTAGCGGCAGCAACCACGGCTTCAAGCTCTCGATCAGTAAACTGGGGGTTATCACCGCTTTTTGCGAGCGATAGTACGCCTCCAGTCACAGTCAATTTAATGACATCAGAGCCGTCTTTATAGCGCTGACGGACTGCTTTATAGGCGTCGTCAGGGCCATTCAAAACACCTTCCTTTGGACCCGGATCATGACGTAAATCTGATCGAATACCGTTGGTAGGGTCAGCGTGTCCTCCAGTCGTTGCGAGCGATTTACCGGCCATGAAAATACGCGGGCCAACCACTAAGTCTTGATTGATCGCATCACGAAGGGCACTAATGGCATCGATATCAGAAGTCCCTAAATCTCGGACTGTGGTGAATCCCGCCTTCAAGGTTAAGGCGGCATAATGGGTCGAGCGCAGCGCAATATCAGCCGAGTTCATTTAGAACCGCTCACTGTAGCTGCCAGGCGGGTCAAGTTCACCATCGAGGTGGACGTGCATATCAATAAACCCCGGCATGAGAGTCGATTGCTTTAGATCAATCACTGTTGCCTGATCGATCTCGATATAGCCTTCAACAACGCGCTCAATTCTGTCAGCTTCCACGATAATCGACATGGCCTCCTGCGGTGTAGCTGAAACACCGTTGATTAAAGTGCCGACGTGGAGGATCGTTGTTGCACCTGCCACATTGGCAAGGCACATTTGAAGGACAATACTGACGTTCAAGAGTGCTCTCATAGCGCTATCTCAATTGGTTTATGGATATATGCCGATAGTTGATCAGTTTTAGCGATGACGCAAGTCATTCAAGCTTTTTGGAGCCCAGCGATTATGTCGCGTGCCTGCTGTTCGAGTACTTTAAAGCGCTCGTAGTCAGGCAATTGCGCGCAGAACCATTCAGCGATCTTCAGCAAGTCTTCACCATAGTTTCCGGTCGGATGTATTGGTGGCCCAAACCGGATTATTCTGCGCGCATTATCAGCGAAGGCGGGAATGATAGGCACATTCGCAGCGCGTGCGATGTGGTAGAAGCCTGAACGCCATTTACCGTCTGACTTGCGCGAACCTTCACAGGCAATCACCAGAGCCAGCTCATCTCGAGCAGCAAATTCAGCGGCGACTTGTTCGGTGGCATTGGCTTTTGCCGTGCGATCAACGGGTATACCACCCATATCCAACATGAAGTTGCGCATGATGCCAGTGAAGAGAGTGTGCTTACCCATGAAGTTAGGTCTTACCCCTTCCTCATGAGTCGCACCGGTGAAAAAAACGAAATCCCAGTTAGTGGTATGCGGAGCGCCAGCCAGCACGTATTTCTTGAGATTTTTAGGCAGCGGAGAATCGATCTTCCAATCTCTCAAGTACCAAACCGCCAAAATGATCCGGCGAACAATACGCGACAACAGTGTAGGTTTGCGCACTGGCGCGGGGTTCAGTGATTTATGCAAGGCGCTCGCCTCCAAAAAAAACTAAATATAGCAAGTATGATGCGTGTTTTCATCTGGGCTTGGAATGAATTTTCCAGGCGCTTCAGCCTGCTCGTAAGCCACTAATTGGCGTTTATGCCAGTGAGACTTGAGCGTGCAACAGAATTTCGTTGTGTTCCCATGACATCTGTATTGGCGAGCTTCAGCTGGAACACTGACAGTCATGGCCCGAGTCCTTAAGTAAAGGTAGCCCCTGTGCTCCGGTCGACCCGCTGCATGTCACATAGAATTGCCTAGAAGCACTAACATAAAAAATAGACTAAGCTACACTTCACTCTGTGTTCTCTTTTATGTAACAAAAAAATTAGGTTGGCACAAAGCAGTGAATAAGACGCATATCACACCACACCGTCGCTACAATCCACTCATCGAAGAGTGGATTATTGTATCTCCACAACGCGACCTTCGACCTTGGCAGGGTCAAATAGACAATCCCGAGCAAACAGACCGTGTAAGCTACGAGCCCAGCTGCTACCTGTGCCCTACCAATGAACGCAATAGCGGAGTGATCAATCCAAACTATCAGGGTACTCACGTATTCGATAATGATTCACCCGCTCTTCTATCGAACACCGATACACCCATCGCAACGCCTACTGCGCATCCATTAGTCAAGCGAAGCGCGATTAACGGTCGTTGTAGGGTGATCTGCTACTCTCCCGATCATTCATTATCGATGGCGTCTCTCTGTGAGACTGAAATTCAGACGATCATTAATACGTGGGTAAATGAACTCTCCGAGTTAGGACAGAAGTACACCTCGGTGCAAATTTTTGAAAACAAGGGTCCCATGATGGGATGTTCTAGCCCGCATCCTCATGGCCAGATTTGGGCGACGAGCGAAATTCCAACAGAGGTTCTCAAAGAACACCGGACACAGACAGACTATTTCAATGAACACGGAAGAGCTCTCTTACTCGATTACGCTCAGCACGAGCTTGAAGCCCAAGAACGGCTTGTTTTTGCCAATGAACATTGGCTGGTGCTCGTACCCTATTGGGCGGCATGGCCTTTTGAGACTCTCGTATTACCGCGCAATCGTGTCATCGAGCATCTCGATCGTACCACAGAGCCCGAGCGTTCTGCCTTAGCCTCAGCGCTGAAAAGATTAACAACACGCTACGACAATCTGTTCCAGGTCTCATTCCCCTATTCTATGGGGTGGCACGGCTCACCGGGAGGGATAGTGTCACGAGGCTGGCAATGCCATGCACACTTTTACCCACCGTTACTGCGCTCGGCTTCGATAAGGAAATTCATGGTCGGCTTTGAATTGTTGGCGGAAGCGCAGCGCGACATTACGCCTGAAGCGGCAGCTGCTCGCCTTCGCGCAGCGTCTGAAGTTCATTATCTTGATCGAGACCGATCATGAACGGGCCAGTGACACTGCTGCGGAACCATGTATCGAGGGACTCAACCATGGGGGCCGCCGTTTTCGTTCGCGCGCCTGGTCGCGTCAACTTAATAGGGGAACACACCGATTATAACGAAGGTTTTGTCTTACCCTGCGCCATCGACTTTGCAACCTATGTGGCGGCACAATCGCGGCCAGACGGGCGCATCGTTGCTACCGCTCTTGACATAAACAATACAACGATCTCATTCCAAATAGAGCGGGGCTATCAGTGCGACCCGTCAGCACCGTGGTCCAATTATGTGAGAGCAGTCACTCAAGTCCTGGTTGACAGGGGGCATGCGATTCATGGCGCTAGTTTGGCCATCACGGGTGATATTCCACAAGGTTCCGGCCTAAGCAGCTCGGCTTCGCTTTGTGTTGCTATCACCAAAGCACTCGATTACCTATTCACACTGCAGCTTTCGGCCTTAGAAATCGCACAAATTGCGCAAGTCGCAGAGAACGAATACGTAGGTTGCCATTGCGGCATAATGGACCAAGTCGCGTCCGTAATGGGCCTAGAATCTAAAGCCGTCTTGCTCGATTGTCGGAGCTTAAGCGTGACACCCATTCAGATACCCTCCGAGATAGGCATCGCGATCGTGCACTCCGGTATCACGCGAGGTCTAGTGGGGACCGAGTATAATATGCGGCGGAGTAGCTGCGTTCGAGCAAGTCTTACCATGGGTGTAAGCACTCTAAGGGACGCCTCACTTTCTCAGCTGAACGCGTATAAGGCTAAACTGGATGAATGTGCTTATAAGTGCGCTCGTCATGTCATCACTGAAAACAGCCGCGTGCTCGCTTTTGTCGATGCCCTTAAAATAGATGCGCGTTCAGAGCTCGCGAAAATCATGAAAGCATCTCACAATTCTATGCGAGACGACTTCGAAATCACTACGCCGGCAATAGATCTCCTAGTCGAACTGATTCAGATTGCCTTGGGCCCTGAGTGCGGAGTAAGAATGACTGGAGGTGGCTTCGGCGGCTGCGTTGTTGCGTTCGGTGATAAAACTACGCTCATAAACCAGATACCAAATGTACTTAGTGAGTATCAACGACACACGCAACTTCGACCAAACCTCTATCTGTGTACTCCACAAGCAGGTGCTTCGTTACTTGATACCGCCCGGGTCGCAATATGAGTAGCAGTTGAATTTACCAGCGCACCACAGGCCGTCAATAAAATCAAAAGGAATCTTTCTATGTTTGGCGTATGCTACTATCCCGAACACTGGCCAGAACACCTCTGGACAAGCGATGCCCAGCGGATGGCTGACCTTGGTCTAGAATACGTTCGCATCGGAGAATTTGCTTGGTCTAAGATGGAGCCACAGCCTCAGTGCTACGACTTCGATTGGATGGACCGCGCGATCGATGGACTCGCCAAGGTTGGACTCAAAATAATCATTGGTACTCCCACGGCAACACCGCCAAAGTGGTTGATCGATGCAAACCCCGACATCCTGCCACACCATCCGAAGACAGGTCGAGTTCGAGGATTTGGTTCGCGTCGACACTACGACTTCTCGAGCCAATGTTACTTGCGAGAGTCGCTCCGTATTACGCGAGTTCTCGCCGAACGCTACGGCAAGCACCCAGCCGTCTGCGGGTGGCAAATCGACAACGAACTGTGTTGTCACGATACCGCTATTAGCGTATCGCCCTCGGCCAAAACTCTTTTCCGAGCGTGGTGCCGCCGTAAATACGAGTCTATCGAAGCACTCAATACCGCATGGGGTAACGTGTTCTGGTCAATGGAATACCCAGATTTCGAGTCGATCGACTGCCCCTTCGGCGCAGTCACGGAAACAGCACCAGCACACCAGTTGGCCTTCCGTCGTTTTAGCTCAGACCAAGTCATTCAGTATCATGATGCCATGGTGACGGTATTGAGAGAGTATGCGCACAATCAATTTATCACACACAACTTTATTCCCATGCACGAGACCGGTGTTGACAATCACGCACTCGCGCAAAATTTGGATTTCGCCAGTTACGACAATTACCCGCTAGGACGGACTGATCAGATTTTGGTTGACAGTCCAGCCGCACAACTGCAGCCCTATATGCGTACCGGGCATCCGGACTACGCAAGCTACTACCAAGACCAAACAAGGGGGCTAAAAGATCGCGGTTTCTGGGTCATGGAACAGCAGCCAGGCCCGGTCAATTGGGCAAACAACAATCCACGTCCACTGCCCGGCATGGTGCGACTCTGGACACTAGAGGCTTTCGCTCATGGCGCGGATTGTGTGAGCTATTTCCGATGGCGACAAGTGCCATTCGCACAGGAACAGATGCATGCCGGCCTATTGCGCAATGATGATTCTGAGTCAGAGTATTTACCGGAAATTCGACGTGTGATCGACGAAGTGCGAAAACTCAAGCTAAAAGAGCAGCCCAAGACTCGTAGCCGCGTTGCTATTATGACCCACGCTCACGCTAACTGGGTCACCGATATCGAACGTCAGAGTCATTTCTTTGATGCTGATACAGTGCAGAGAGACTTTTATTCCGCTTTACGGGAATTGGGATTAGATGTCGATTTTGTGGATCCAAATCGAGACTTCGACGGATACGACTTAATCTTAGTGCCCTGTTTGCCCATTGTTGAACCCGAACTCGTTCAGCGCATCAAACACTCTAACACCACCTTTATTTTCGGGCCGAGGTCTGGCGCAAAAACGGAGGATCTCGCCCTGCCGAGCACCCTACCGCCGGGCGAATTGCAGAGCGTGTTACCCATCCGCGTACTCTCGGTCGAGACGACTCGGCCTGACTGCCCCGAGACCTTAGTTTGGAACGGAGCTTGCTATGATAGCCTGATTTGGCGGGAGACGCTCGATCCGGGCGAATGCGAGATCTTAGCAACTACGAATGGAGTTGAGCCCGCTCTGGTTCGTTTCGGGAACTGCACTTACTTTGCCACCTTGACCTGCAAGCGATTCTTAGTGGACTATTTCGAGTCTTTATGCGAAACACTGAACATTCCCACTCAACGCTGCGCAGAGGGACTGAGAGTGACTCGTCGAGGCAATCTCGGTTTTGCGTTTAATTTCAGTGCCCGTACTCAAACAATTAATGTGGAAAAGACCGCGGAGTTCTTACTGGGTGACTCAGAAGTTAAACCTCAAGATGTTGCAGTTTGGCGGCTATCAAACCCAAGATAGCAAGATTATGATGCGCGTATGCTCTGGCTAAAGTGAGAAGATCCGAGCACAAGTCTTACTTTGAATAGAGGCAACAATAATGACGCATGAGCTCATACAAACGCTGGTCTTCACCGGTGTATTAACGGGTATCGCTTTACTGACCTACCTCAAATGTCGCGACCATGGCCGCAGTGATAACGATTCAAACCGTGAGTACTTCCTTGCAGGCGGGAGCCTAACTTGGTTGTTTGTAGCCGGCTCCATTACGCTGACGAACTTGAGTACAGACCAACTAGTGGGTATGAACGGTAATCAAATGATTTTGCTCGCAGTCTGGGAACTAGCGGGCTTTGTGGGGTTACTTGTATTGGCAAAAATCTTTCTTCCCGTGTACTACCGCAACCAGTGTACAACCACGACAGAGCTGCTAGAGAAACGGTATCAGAGTAAGCATTTACGTGCGGCCGTTTCAATGTTATTCCTCTTCATCAACGTATTTGTATTCCAGCCTGCCGTAATATATACCGGGGCCTTATTTATGCTCTCCATGACCGGCGTCGATTTTGATTTGATCGTCGTTGCCGCTGCATTCGCTGTCGTTGGAGCCGCGTACGCAGTAGTGGGCGGCTTGCGGGCGGTCGCGGTGTCCGACACCTATGGCGGCATAATCGTTTTTATCATGGGGCTTTTAGTGGTGTGGCTGGCTTTAGATGCCATACGCTTCGATTTTAGCGGAATCCCAGCCGAGCGCTTAACCTTACTCGGTGACTCCGACTCCCCCGTGCCCTGGCATACCTTACTGACAGGCATGATTCTTATTCAGATCTTTTACTGGAGCACTAATCAAACCATCACACAGCGCGCCATGGCTGCTCCAAGTGTCAAAGAAGCACAAAAAGGGGTATATGCTGCGGCCTTAGTTCGCGTCTTGCTTGTGCCACCTATGGTAGTTATTCCCGGTGTCGTCGCTTATAAGCTCTACGGCGACATTGGAGATGCCGCCTATGGACAGATCGTCGGAGACCTCATGCCAAGCGCACTATCAGGCGCATTTGCCGCCGCCATCGCGGCCGCCGTATTGAGCTCATTCAACAGCATGGTGAACGCGTCTGCTGCTATGTACGTATGTGATTTTCATCAGCGGTTTATCAACCCAAAGCCAAAAGTCGCTCGTCTCAGCGGAGTCATGACAACTATCTTCGTCATAATCGCTATCGGAATGGTGCCTGTTTATGCACAAGCCGACAGCATCATCAACTTACTGCAAGAACTCTGGGGTTTGATCAGCATGCCCATCTTGGCGTGTTTTACGGTCGGTCTTCTGTTCACGGGAGTAGACCACCGTGCGGCTCTGATAGCGCTTGCCACTGGCGTTCTTGGCTACGCTTGCTTGATATGGTTGTGGATGCCCCTACACTACATCCACATGATGTGTTTAACCTTCTTTTTCTGCGTGGGATTTGCACTCCTAATAAATCGGTTTGTATTTCGTGGCCGCGCCCAGTTCGCAGGCCTCCATCAATTTCAGTGAACGTCATCGATTGCGGTGATACTGAACATCACAATCGAACACGGCAAAAGCTGCGGCAAATCAAACCCTCGGCTCATCAAACTCTTACCACTGAGAGCCGTTCGGCTGAGACGTGCGCACTGTGCTTGCAATGCCGCGTCTTGAGGCCAAACGAGTCGCAGAACGTATCGTTTTAATTCGCTCAAACCCACCAAGTGTAGCCGGCGCGCCAAGATTCGCGCTGGGCTATCGAGCAAGGCGTAACTGACTAACGACTGCGACTGATCAGGGCTCACAAACTGACAGGCGCTTTCATAATCTTCAACGGTCAGTCTAAAAAAATCACCTTGCATCGTTAGCCAACGCCAGTCTTTGTAGACCTTCACGGCCGATTTCAAGACGCCGAGATCGGTCTCTTCTAGTGTCGAAAGGTCACATTCAATACCCATGTGACCGAGCATCGCCACACCTGCCCGAAGTTCCATCGGCAACTCACGACCGGTCAGGTGGCATTTCTTTGGGCCAACGTGTGAACCCATCACCGCACTGGGAAACAAATAAGAAAAGCCATTCTGAATGCCCAATCGGTCTATTGCGTCATTGCTGTCCGATGGCCAAATTCGATCCGTATGATGCAGAATCCCAAAATCGGCCCGACCGCCACCTGAGGAACAACTCTCAATAACGACCGTTGGAAAAGCCTTGCGAAGCCGCTCGAGCAACGCATAAACAGCTTTCACATACAGCGAAACTTTTGCTCTACCACAGGTATCTGACGGTTGATGAATTACTCGATTCATATCCCATTTTAAATAAGCGATTCGGTACTGTGTAAGCAGCCGCTGTAAAGATTGAAACGCTGCCTCTTGAACCTCGCGACGTGACATATCTAGAACCAGCTGGTTTCTCGCCAAAGTCGGCTCTGTAAAACTGGGCTGCAGGGCCCAATCCGGATGTGCTCTGTACAGATCGCTGTCGGGGCTAACCATTTCCGGTTCTACCCATAAGCCAAACTCCATACCCAGAGCCTCAACTCGATCAATAAGTGGACCTAGGCCATTTGGATATTTTATTGGATCTGGCTCCCAATCGCCCAAGCCAGACAGATCGTTGTTTCGCCCTTTAAACCAACCGTCGTCTAGGACAAATCGCTCGACACCAACCGCGGCTGCGCGCTCTACCAAGTCGAGCAATCGAGGTACACTATGATCAAAATAAAGTGCTTCCCAGGTATTGAAATGAACTGGCTTTGATGAAATCGGAACCCGCTTCTTTAACTCTTCACGCACATACCTGTGATACTGTTGAGACAAGCCATTCAATCCCGTTTGAGAAAAGCTCGCATACATTGCTGGGCTCCTGTAGGTTTCACCTCGCTCTAGGATTACCTCACCCGGCATGAGTAACTCCCCCAACTGCACTACATTTTGCCCGATCGCAAGCGCCTCCTTCCGAAGTTGATAATTACCACTCCAACCCAAGTGAAAGCCGTAAGCCTTCCCTTGATTTTCGTTACAACCGGACTCGTGCACAATCATGAAAGGGGATTGATCATGAGAAGTACGCCCAGTTCGGTTTTCTAAGGTAAAGGTTCCATGTCGATGCTGGTGTCGGTAAGTCTGAAATTCTCTACCCCAACGACCATGAAAAGTCATTAAGTGATTGAAATCCTCTGGCACAGAGAGAGTGGCTGCCGCGCAATGATTGATAAATAGCGGATCATTCGCTAGGTTGATCACCTCAGTGCTAAAAGAGATGACCCCTGCCGCGCATACCTTAATGTAATGGTGAAGCTCAAGATCATGCTGATCGCATCGAGACGCGAACCCGAGAGTGTCATCGTCTTTTTCGACCATGACGAGCTTTGGTGCAGCATCCCATGCCAAGCCATGACGATGCAGCTGCAAGCCCGGATGACCAAAAAAGCCATCGCCCAAAAGAGGGCACAAACTGACATTACTGGGCATGGGCGGAAGCGCAGGCGGCTCGGAGTGCTGCTCCGCAGCCAGTTGCTCAAACGAGTGCATCAAAAGATCCAGTTTAGGGCCCCAATAGAACAGTGCGGGTCGCCCCGAGTGGGTAACAAAAATCAACTCAGAATCAGCGTAAGCTAAGGTATAAAATGGCGCTATGGGATTCATTGATCATCCAACGTCAGACTGAGCATAGAGTCGCATCACTGTATGCCTTTTTGACTCATCTGAATAGTCTGTCTGAGTCCCCTACTGCGCGCTTTCGAGGTGAACCAACGAATTACATCTTGCCCAGGGCTGGGTGAACAGGGACTTCGAGCCGCATCGCGGCGAGCCTGTGAACGCCGATCAGCTGTGCTGAACGGCTGGATTAGTCC
>DOVB01000100.1 GCA_003520285.1 Halieaceae bacterium | reverse complement strand
TAAGCGAACCCAGGGTTTTCCCTCACCTGCTTCGCTGCTGCCAATGCCAGCTGGTTAGACTTTCCCTCTACAAAACTATCAAACTGGTAGTGTTCCACCAAATTGTGTTGATGCGATAACCCACCCTCTACTTGTGGAATTGACTTTCGGACCTTGATCGTGGATTTCGCGGAATCAATCGAGCTTAAAGACTGGGAAACCGCATTGGTTCTATGCTCATGCTCGTTGCGACCAGAAAACACAGTACCCTCTGCGGCCTGAACTGCCAGCACAACCTCGCGTGACGGCTCACCCAAAGCGTTCCGAACAACGTCAACAATACGTTCGTAAAACTTATCGTGAACAAAATCACGAATGAAGCGATTTGGCGCAATCAAAACGATATCGTCCGATTCGCTGCTAAGCTTGAGGGGGGCTATCCAGGTTCGATACTGCTGATCAGGAACTTGATCGGCTAAAGTAACAAGGCAATCATTCCAATCTAATGACCGCCTTGTTTGTTCTGTGCCACCTCTAACTTGGTGATCTTCTCGCTGCTCCAGTCCCATTGTTCAACCTAATTTATTCTGTCGAGATAAAGCATAAACCTTATTCAGAAACTTATCCACACGCTTTTCTAAAATAAATAAAAACACAATAAAAACATGGGGTTAGAATAAAAAATAATCCTGAAAAAAATCTCCGCGCCCGCAGGCCTGTGGATAACCTGTTATTAAGTTGTTGGTTTATGGTAGATAATTCCGCCGTCTATTCAGGCTCACCTGCACACAGTAAACACGCTGTTTTCCATGCGCTTTGCGCTTGCGTCCACTTCTAAAAACCACTAAACTACGCGCCCTTTGAGTGAGCTAACCACGCTCTAAACACTTACTGACCGGATCAATGTCATGAAAAGAACTTTTCAACCCAGCGTGTTAAAACGAAAGCGCACCCATGGTTTCCGAGCCCGGATGGCGACAAAATCAGGCAGACAGCTCATCAATAGACGCAGAGCAAAAGGCCGCAAACGTCTATCTGCATAAATATCTGATTGCCGAGCCTTTAGGAATGGGAGATTTTGACCATACCTTTGGGCGCGGGAAGCGCTTGCTCAACAAGCATGATTACGCTCACGTGTTCAATCAAGCTCAATATAAAAGCAGTTCCGGTAGCTTTCTGGTTTTAGCACAACCCAGTTTGACGAGCGCATCTCGGTTAGGGCTGGTTGTTGCAAAGAAGCACATCAAAAAAGCCGTCGGTAGAAACAACGTTAAGCGCCATGCGCGAGAGCTTTTCAGACAGCAAAAAGCAAGCGCTTTGCCATTAGACATGGTATTGTTGAGCCGCACTGGAGCTGGGCAGCTCGATTCGTCTGAAATTAGACAACAGCTGGATCGTGCCTTTAAGAAGATTATTGCGCAGGCCTCCCAATCTCTTAATCAACACGTTGAATAGCACACGCCATGCGCCAGCCCCTTATTTTCCTCATTCAATGCTACCGCGCGCTTCTTAGCCCTTTTTTGGGGCGTAACTGTCGATTTCATCCAACGTGTTCTGAGTATGCCATCACCGCAATCGAGCATCATGGTGTGGTCAAAGGCACAATACTCGCCACCACTCGTTTATCTAAGTGTCATCCATGGCATGAAGGTGGCTTTGATCCCGTTCCACAACCTCAACACAAACACCATTAAAGCGGTCATCTATGGATATTCAACGTTATTTACTAATTGGTGCCATGGCCCTGCTGTCTTGGATGTTGCTCACTGAATGGGTCGTTTTTAAAGACAACCAAAATCAAATAAGCGCCGCCTCTTTTTCTGTACCTGAGACAAACGAGCAACAGCCTCAATCAGCAGTACTTGCTAGCGACTCTGATGTTCCAGACCTTGTGGATATGGACTCTGCACCCACTATCGGGTCTGATGCCATCATCAGCAAGGGACTCTCGTCGGTCACCGTATCGACCGACACGCTCGATGTAACCATCGATCTCAATGGCGGCGATATCGTCTATAGTGGGTTAAAGCGGCACCTGGCTAAACTAGACGACCCTGATAAACCCTTTGTGTTGCTCGAACAAAACCCGCGGCGCGAATATATCGCGCAGAGTGGCCTAATAGGCCCTGATGGAATCGATTCAACCACCAGAGCTCGGTTTGAATCCGAAACGTCCTCATTCGATATGGGTGACAACCCTGTCCTTTCAGTGCCCTTGTATCACACTGCTGAATCTGGCTTGCGTGTCGTAAAAGAGTTTCTTTTTACTCGGGGAAGCCATCTCGTTACTGTCCGTTACACCATCGAAAACACGCGTCCCGATACAACAAAAACGGTTTATCTGTTTGGACAACTCAAACGCGACAGCTCACCGGACCCCTCAGCGGAAAGCTCTGGAATGGGCTTGGCGCCCTTTTTGGGTGCCGCTACTACGATGCCAGACGACCGGTTTAAGAAATTTTCATTCTCTGATATGCGCGACGACCCATTCAAAGCACAAATCAGCGGCGGCTGGATTGCCATGATTCAGCATTACTTTTTGAGCGCATGGATTCCTGACGCCTCTCAAACTCACACCTACACCACGAGAGTGACGCAAACAGGTGCAAATATCGCAGGGTTTTTGGCCCCAGCTACCGTGATCGCGCCACAAACTGTCGCTTCTACTGAGGCTCAACTTTATATCGGCCCCAAAGACCAATATGTGCTTGAGGCGATATCGCCGTATCTTGAGCTCAGTGTTGATTATGGTTGGCTGTGGTGGATTGCGCAGCCTCTATTTTGGCTCCTTAACCTGATCCATTCCTTTGTGGGTAATTGGGGCGTTGCAATTATTCTGCTCACTGTTTTGATCAAAGCTGCCTTTTTTAAGTTATCCGCGACCAGTTACAAATCAATGGCGAATATGCGCAGGGTGCAACCGAAAATGCTAGATATTCGGGAGCAATACGCAGAAGACAAGCAAAAGCAAAGTCAGGCCATGATGGAGCTGTATAAGAAAGAAAAAATTAACCCTATGGGCGGATGTTTACCTATTCTCGTCCAAATGCCCGTTTTCATTGCCCTATATTGGACTCTCATGGAGAGCGTTGAGTTGCGGCATGCGCCCTTCATTCTATGGATTGACGACCTCTCTGTTATGGATCCCTATTTTGTCTTGCCGATCCTGATGGGGGCCAGTATGTGGTTCATGCAAAAATTGAACCCACCACCACCTGATCCCATGCAAGCCAAGCTGATGCAATGGCTGCCGATTGTGTTCACTTTCTTCTTCTTGTGGTTCCCATCAGGGCTGGTTCTGTACTGGGTTGCGAATAATCTGCTATCAATGACACAGCAGTACATTATTACCAAGCAGATTGAAAATGCACCGACACCTAGTCGCTCTTAATCATCTCAGTGAGCTCTGCTTCTGACACCATTTGCGCGATTGCCACACCGCCCGGACGAGGCGGTGTTGGCATCATCAGAATTTCCGGATCAGAAGCCTATACGCTTGCATTGTCTTTAACACAGCGCTCCGAGCTAACGCCCCGGCATGCTCACTTCTGTTCTTTTTTTGACCACCAGGGCGAGCCCATTGATTCAGGTATTGCTCTGTTTTTCAACAACCCCAGCTCATTTACCGGTGAAGATGTTGTAGAAATTCAATCTCACGGAAGTCCTGTTGTTATGCAACAACTTCTTCATGAGTTATGCCGGTCAGGCGCTCGAATTGCAGAGCCAGGGGAGTTTTCTAAACGAGCCTTCCTGAATGACAAAATTGACTTGATTCAAGCGGAGGCAATCGCTGACATCATTAATGCCTCGACTGATATCGCTGCTCGCAATGCACACAAATCTTTACAAGGTGCTTTCTCAGACTACATAACTGACTTGTTGGCACGAATTATAAACTTGCGCATCCTTGTAGAAGCGGGCATTGATTTCCCCGATGAAGACATCGAGTTTGCTCATACAGATGCGGTTCAACAAGAGCTGCGCGCTCTCATTACGCTTCTTAAAACCACGCTTCGGACCGCCCAAATAGGCCAAATCATACAAAGCGGTATCACCGTTGCGTTGATCGGCGCCCCCAATGCCGGTAAATCATCATTACTGAACCAACTCGGCGGTCTCAACAAAGCGATTGTCACCGACATTCCGGGGACCACCAGGGACACACTAGACACGAGCATTGATATCGATGGAATCCCGTTCACCTTCGTCGATACCGCTGGCCTCCGCGACACAACAGACACAGTTGAACAAGCCGGAATAGCAAAAGCGCTAGATCTCATCGATAGCGCAGACATTGTTTTGTTTATTATTGACGCTACTACTTTAACAAATGACACTTATCGTACAGACGAATTGCTGAGTCCCGCGCTGAGTGAACGGCTTACTGCTCGGCCTTTCCTCGCTGTTATTAATAAAATTGACCTATCGACAACCGTACCTCCTAGCATCCCTGACGCCATAGATGTCGTGTCAATTGCAGCAAAACACGGCACCCATCTAGACCTGCTAAAGAGACGATTAATCCACATAGCGACGGGGGCAGATAGCACCGAAAACGCACTCTCGGCGAGGCAAAGACACATTTCCGGACTTCAGGGTACGCTGGATTCACTCGAATATGGCCTCGAGCATTTTCTAACTACGCGCGCGTCTGAACTGCTCGCAGAAGATCTTCGCAGAGCACAAGATCGGCTTAACGAAATTACAGGCCTCTTTTCTGCTGATGATTTACTGGGTGAAATCTTTAGTCATTTCTGCATTGGCAAGTAAGTTATCCAGAGTTCGACACAGGTTTTCAACATCTTATTTTTATTTCTGAGCAAACTGTGAGTAACTATAAAATTACTGTTGTATAGCCTCTGAGTAAAAACCTCGCCGCTTTAAAGCCTTTTTTATCCACAAATCGTCCACGCGTCATACACCGGACTTCACCCGTCTTAAACAGCCGTTGTAATTCGGGTAAGTCACTGGTTTTAATTAGGTTTTGAAGGATGCACACAGAAAACAAAGCCCTTAATAATAACTACAATAAAATATAATCTACTTAAAAGATTATTTATTTAATTCTTTAAGGACAAAGATAAAGCAAAAACATAACAGCGATGAGAGTGTTGTAAACGCCACTTTCCACGTATAATCCGCGGCCAAGATCAACAAAAGAGGTAAGTTACCCAGTGGACTATCCACAGGCATTCGATGTTATCGTCATAGGTGGTGGCCATGCAGGCACAGAGGCCGCATTGGCAGCTGCGCGTATGGGCTGCCAGACCTTATTGATCTCACACAGCATCGAGACCTTGGGTCAAATGTCTTGTAACCCAGCCATTGGCGGTATCGGTAAAAGCCAACTTGTTCGAGAAATCGATGCGCTAGGCGGCGCAATGGCTTTAGCAACGGATGCTGCTGGCATTCAGTTTCGAGTGCTCAACTCTCGAAAAGGTCCTGCAGTAAGAGCAACGAGAGCACAAGCAGACCGGATTTTATATAAGGCAGCAATTAAGAAACACCTAGATCAGCAAGTAAACTTAACCGTGTTTCAGCAGGCTGTTGATGATCTCGTACTTGATGGAGAACAGGTCTGTGGTGTTATTACGCAAATGGGGCTTACTTTCCGCTCAAAAGCTGTTGTTCTTACCGCGGGTACTTTTTTAGCTGGAAAGCTTCATATCGGCTTAGAAAATAGCACTGGAGGCCGAGCAGGCGACCCCGCGGCCGAAACATTAGCGCACCGTTTACGTGATATGGCGTTCAAAGTCGATCGCCTAAAAACGGGTACTCCACCCAGAATTGACGCCAGAACGGTAGACTTTACGGTCATGCAAGAACAGTGGGGAGACACACCAGAACCTGTTATGTCGCTTATGGGTCGTGTTGAGGATCATCCCGAACAACGCTGTTGCTGGATTACGCACACCAACACGACAACACACGATATTATTGCTTCGAATCTAGATAGGTCGCCCCTATTTTCGGGGGTTATCGAGGGCACGGGACCCCGATATTGCCCGAGTATTGAAGATAAAATTCATCGCTTTGCTGGTAAAGAATCGCATCAAATCTTCGTTGAACCGGAAGGTTTAACAAGCAATGAGCTGTACCCCAACGGTATTTCGACAAGCTTACCGTTTGATGTTCAGTATCGTCTGGTTAGGAGCATCAAGGGGTTTGAACAGGCCCATATTGTTCGACCTGGTTATGCGATCGAGTATGACTTTTTTGACCCTCGTGGACTCCATCATACCCTCGAAACCAAAACCGTCAGAGGACTCTTTTTCGCGGGACAGATTAACGGAACGACGGGTTATGAAGAAGCGGCTGCTCAAGGCTTAATTGCGGGTCTTAATGCTGCGCTTCTGGTAAAGGAACAGCCCGCGTGGACGCCCTCACGAAAAGAGGCCTACATAGGGGTTATGATTGATGATCTGGTGACCCAAGGAACGATAGAGCCGTATCGAATGTTTACCTCTCGAGCGGAACATCGTCTTTTTCTTCGAGAAGACAATGCGGATCAACGATTGACACCAAAAGGCTACGAGCTAGGTTTGGTCGCCGCGTCACGATGGTCAGATTTTCAGTCCAAAATGAGTTCTTTAGAGCAAGAAAAAACGCGATTAAAAACGAGTTTTGTTCAAGCTGGCTCCACAGAAGCGAAGATGCTGGAAGCCGAAGTCGGAGTTACCTTAACAAGGGAGTATTCTTTAGCGGATCTTTTGAAGCGACCAGAAGTCACATATCTTACGATTGCTTTGCTGAATGAATCAAACAGTTGCCGAGAAGATGTCGCCCAACAACTCGAAATCGAATCAAAATATGAGGGTTATATTGCTCGACAAGAGCAAGATGTTCAAAGAATGTCGACACAAACAGCGGTCCAAATTCCTCCGGATTTTGATTACTCGCTCGTATCCGGATTGTCTAGTGAACTCAGCCAAAAACTGAAAGTCGTTCAACCAGTCACGATTGATCAGGCAAGTCGAATTGCCGGAATGACACCAGCGGCATTGTCGTTATTGGTAATTTACCTTAAGAAACATCGAGCTGCAGTGGCAGAATTAAAGCGTGCATAGTGCATCCGGTGCGCTGTCTAGCCTATTAGCTGAGGGCGCGGAACAACTTAGAATCGATCTGACACCAAAAGTATCTCAACGATTAATCGAGTACCTTGGGTTGATGGTGAAGTGGAATAAAGCCTATAACCTAACCGCGATTCGCGATCCAGACGAGATGATGATACGCCACATCCTAGACTCCTTGGCGGTAAGCCCTCACTGTTTAGAGGGTCATGTGCTTGACGTCGGCGCCGGCGCCGGATTACCCAGTGTGGTTTTGGCCATCACCAACCCTCAGCGGGCGGTGACCGCAATAGACAGCAATAGTAAAAAAACGCGCTTCTTGCGCCAGGTAGCGATAGAACTCTCGCTGGACAACTTAAACGTTGAACATTCACGAGTAGAGAGCTTTATGCCGGTTCAACCTTTTGCGATCGTCATTTCGCGAGCTTTCTCATCCCTTGTTGACTTTGTGCACGTGGCTCAAAGACTGGTATATCCTGGCGGGCGCATGTTAGCAATGAAAGGCCGATATCCAACAGATGAACTGGAACACGCAGCACCGCTATGCGATATTAGTGACGTCGTGAAGCTCTCTGTGCCGTTCTTGTCCGAGGAACGACATTTGGTGATAGCTCACCCCAAAGACTCAAGTTAAGGCCCATTTAGTGAAAACAATAGCGATAGCAAATCAAAAAGGTGGGGTGGGCAAAACAACCACCTGTGTGAACCTTGCGGCATCGCTTGCAGCAATGAAAAGGCGCGTTTTACTGGTAGATTTGGATCCTCAGGGTAACGCAACTATGGGGTCGGGAATCGATAAGTATGAGCACGAGGCAACCATTTGTGATGTGCTCCTAAATCGTATTGCGATTACGGATGCTATTGTTCGGTCAGAGACGGCGCGGTTCGATGTTTTGCCTGCGAACAGTTCATTGACAGAAGCAGAAGTGAAATTGATGGGAGAAATTGGGCGCGATTCTCGTCTTGCGAAACAGTTAGTTAAAGTAGATCACCTATACGATTTTGTGTTGATCGATAGCCCTCCCACATTGAACATGCTCACCGTCAATGGTTTGGTTGCGGCCCACGGTATTATTATTGCGATGCAGTGTGAATACTTCGCGCTTGAGGGTTTGTCTGATTTAATGCAAACCATCGATGGTGTTCGCGAGTATTTGAACCCCAAATTAGAGTTACTTGGCATACTAAGAACCTTATATGATCCAAGGACGAGCCTTACAAACGATGTTTCCAATCAGCTACACGAACATTTTGGCGACGCTGTATTTAGAACGGTAATTCCAAGAAATATCCGTTTAGCCGAGGCTCCAAGTCATGGGATGCCAGTGATGTACTACGATAAATACTCCAGTGGCGCAAAGGCATATCTAGCGCTCGCATCAGAGCTGCTGCGGCGTCAAACGCGAAATAGGTAAACGCTATGGTTGTAAAAAAGCGAGGGTTAGGCCGAGGATTAGATGCCTTATTAAGAAACGCATCTCAGCAATCTGACAATTATCATGCACCTGAAGATTCGGGCTCAGCAACCTATGGTGTACTAAAACAACTCCCCATTGATTTGATACAGCGCGGACAATACCAACCGCGAAGAGACATGGCGCCAGAAGCGCTCGACGAGCTTGCACAAAGTATAAAAGCACAAGGCGTCATGCAGCCCATCGTTGTTCGAGAAGTTTCGACAGGTCGCTACGAGATCATCGCCGGGGAGCGCCGATGGAGGGCGACTCAACTCGCAGGTCTCGATACCATACCGGCACTTATCAGAGAGCTAAGCGATGAAACCGCTTTGGCAATGGCACTGATTGAAAATATTCAGCGAGAGGATCTTAATGCCATGGAAGAGGCTCTCGCATTGCAGCAATTACAAACCGAATTTCAGTTGTCGCAAGCAGAAGTCGCAACAGCTGTGGGAAAATCACGCTCAACTGTGGCGAACATCTTAAGACTTACCGGCTTACCCAAAGAAACACAGATTTTGCTGGAAAGAGGTGATCTTGATGTCGGTCATGCCAAGTCTCTTCTGGGTCTCCCGCACGAGCAAATAGCAGCCGCAGCGCGAACTGTTGTGGCAAAGGGGATGACGGTTCGAGAAACAGACACGTTGGTAGCACGCCTTTTAGCGACCCCGCAGGGGAAAACAGCGCCGGCGACGCCAGACGCCAACATTAAACAATTAGAAACGACCCTGTCATCAACACTGGGTGCGTCGGTCCAAATCCAACACGGTCGGAAGGGTCGTGGCAAATTGATCGTGGCTTACAACAGCCTAGATGAACTCGATGGTATTTTAGCTCACATCAAATAGACGCAAACGATAGCAATAATCGTGATTTATTCTTGTCTCTAAGTTGAATCTTAAGTCCTTAATCTCTATAATCCGGTCGCGCTTAAAAGCCGATCTCGAAGCGATGTGAAATGTCGAGTAATGTGTACCACCGAATTATGTGGCAAGGCTTTTTCGCTGCTGGCAGTGCGGGGACGATGTGTTTGCTGCTGCTAATCATGGTGAGCTCTGCGCAATTCAACGCCATTTTTTATGGTTGGCTTATTGCGACGCTCCCACAAGCATGGTCAATGCTAAAAGGGTTTCAGGTAAAACAAGAGACATTTAGACCGCAAAACGTAATACTAGCGGTCTGGGTAAAGTTTGGACTAAGCACAGTGGCATTTGCAGCTGTTTTTTTGTTGCCAAACGTACAGGCCGGAAGCGTTTTTGTAGGCTTTTTGGTCATGTTGGTAGCGTTTACAGTAGGTAACATATGGGCTTCCGTAACCGCCCATAAACAGAGCTAAGTGGAACCGGAATATGGCAGGCGAAAATCAAACGGTATCTGAATACATCGTTCACCACCTGACGCACCTGACTTATGGCAAGTTACCAGAAGGGTTTGTTAAGGCTGATGGCACAGTCGTTGGTGCGTCCGGAGAGTGGACTTTCGCGCATGGACCACAAGACATCGCGGCGATGGGTTTCATGTCGATTCATGTTGATTCTTTGATGTGGTCAGTGGGCCTTGGTTTGATTTTCTGCTGGTTATTTTACCGCGTCGCACAAAAAGCCTCCTCTGGAACGCCGTCAGGGTTCGTTAACTTCGCTGAAATGGTTGTCGAATTCGTCGATGGTACAGTAAAAGACACATTTCACGGTCGAAACCCGCTAATCGCGCCGCTTTCGTTAACCATATTCTGCTGGGTGTTTCTCATGAACCTAATGGATTTGGTCCCCGTCGATCTCGTGCCACATCTGTTTTTGCTGTCGGGTGTTGAGTATCAAAAAATCGTACCGTCGACTGATCCTAATATTACAATGGGCATGGCGCTTGGTATTTTTATTTTGATGCTGTATTACTCGATCAAAGTTAAAGGTTTCGGCTTCGTCAAAGAATTAACGTTAAACCCGTTTAATCATCCTGCGTTTATACCTGTTAACTTATTTATGGAAGTGGTCGGACTGTTGGCAAAACCTTTTTCATTAGGTTTGCGACTGTTTGGTAATATGTACGCAGGCGAAATGATCTTTATTTTGATTGCTGCGCTTTTTAGCGCGGGCGTCGCATGGATGTTGCCTGCGGGCTTGTTACAAATGGGCTGGGCAATTTTCCACATTCTAGTAATTACCCTTCAAGCATTCATCTTTATGGTACTCACTATAGTGTACCTGAGCATGGCGCATGAAGATCATTAAGAGTTTGACTTTAAAACAACCCTAGGAGAAAAACCATGGAACTTATTTACGTAGCAGCCGCGATTATGATGGGCCTCGGTGGCTTGGGCGCCGCGATCGGTGTGGGTATTTTGGGTGGTAAGCTGCTCGAAGGCTCTGCACGTCAGCCAGAATTGGCACCTAAATTACAGGTGACATTTTTCTTAGGCGCGGGCCTTGTTGACGCGATCCCCATTATCGGTGTGGGTATTGCGATGTACTTGATCTTCGTTGTAGCTGGTTAATTTCTAGCCCCCGCTAAAACGCCGGAGCTCACCGTCGTGAGCTCCGTATTTATGAGGAGCAAGGCGTGAACATTAATCTAACCCTAATCGGCCAAATGGTAGCCTTCATCGTGTTTGTTGCATTTTGCATGAAATACGTGTGGCCACCTATTGTTGCAGCGATGCAAGAGCGCGCCGAAAAAATAGCAGATGGCTTGGCGGCCGCAGATCGTGCGAGTCACGATTTAGAGCTGGCACAGAAGCGCGCCGTCGAGCAAATGAAAGAAGCAAAAGCGGAAGCTGCTGCCATCATCGATGCTGCTAACAAACGAGCAAATACCATCATCGAAGACGCTAAGGCTGCCGCTCGCGTTGAGGCTGACCGTGTGAAAGCGGCCGGGATAGCAGAGCTAGAGCAAGAAACGAACCGAGCTCGAACAGCACTTCGTGCTGAACTTGCAGAGTTAACGTTCTTGGCTACCGAGAAAGTCTTGGGTGCTTCGGTCGATAGAGCGGCACACGCGAAATTGGTAGCTGAAGTAACGGCGGAGCTGCATTAATCATGGCTGAGCTCATTACATTGGCTCGTCCTTATGCAAAAGCGGCCTTTGAATATGCACGTGAAAAAGCAGCGTTAGATCAGTGGTCTACCGACCTTGCTACCGCTGCAGCTGTGGTGCAAGACCCAAAAGTTACACTACTACTTTCGGGACCCTCCCAAACACCCGCACAATTGGCCCAAGCCCTTGTGGCGCTTCTTGGAGTTGACGCAGATACCGATTTGGCGCACTTCATCGGTGTTGTTGCGAGCAATCGCAGGCTGGGATTAATTCCCGCGATCCACAAGTTGTATGACGCCTTTAAAGCGAATCTTGAAGCATCTGTCGATGTTGATGTGACTTCTGCATACGAGCTAAACGAGCAGCAGGTTAGCGACATCGAAAAGGCTTTAAAAACCTTGTTAAACAAAGATATCAACGTTCACACTAAAATTGATGACTATCTCATTGGCGGTGTGGTGATTAGAGCTGGCGATCTGGTGATCGATGGCTCTGTGCGCGGCCGCTTACAAAAGCTTGCCGAAGCAATGAATTCGTAGGATTGAGGAACCAAGCATGCAACAGCTGAATCCATCTGAGATTAGTGACATCATCCGTCAGCGTATTGACCAATTGGATGTTACCAGTGAAGCCCGCAACGAGGGCACAATTGTATCGGTCACTGACGGTATTATTCGCATACACGGTCTAACTGACGTAATGTACGGCGAAATGATAGAGTTTGATGGCGGTATTTACGGTATGGCGCTTAACCTTGAGCGCGATTCTGTGGGCGCCGTCGTTCTAGGCGATTATAAAAGCCTTGCCGAAGGCCAAACGTGCCGATGCACGGGCCGAATTCTAGAGGTCCCAGTAGGGCCCGAGCTGCAGGGTCGTGTGGTAGACGCCCTAGGTGCACCTATCGATGGAAAGGGCCCTATTGCCACAACAATGACGGATGCGATTGAGAAGGTTGCCCCAGGCGTTATCGCGCGTCAGTCGGTCGATCAGCCAGTGCAAATTGGTCTGAAAGCCATTGATGCCATGGTGCCAATTGGACGCGGGCAGCGAGAACTGATTATTGGTGATCGCCAAATTGGTAAAACCGCGATTGCGGTAGACGCGATCATCAACCAGAAAAACACCGGCATTAAGTGCGTTTATGTGGCGATTGGCCAAAAGGCGTCGTCGGTCGCGGCGGTTGTTCGAAAGCTCGAAGAGCACGGCGCTATGGATCACACGATTGTGGTTGCAGCGACAGCTTCTGACCCTGCATCGATGCAGTTTTTAGCGCCTTTCTCTGGTTGTACCATGGGTGAGTACTATCGCGATCGAGGCGAAGACGCCCTTATCATCTATGATGATTTAACCAAACAGGCGATCGCTTATCGGCAAATATCGTTGCTACTTCGTAGACCACCAGGCCGAGAAGCTTATCCTGGCGACGTGTTTTATTTGCACTCGCGACTCCTCGAGCGTGCTGCCCGTGTCAACGCAGATTATGTTGAGACGTTTACTCAGGGTGCTGTCAAAGGAAAAACAGGTTCACTGACGGCTCTACCAGTGATTGAAACACAGGCGGGCGACGTTTCGGCGTTTGTTCCTACCAACGTGATCTCGATTACCGACGGCCAAATCTTCTTAGAAACAGACATGTTTAACTCGGGTGTCCGTCCGGCGATGAATGCGGGTATCTCGGTTTCTCGTGTTGGTGGTGCCGCACAAACTAAGATCATCAAAAAGTTGTCGGGTGGTATTCGAACCGCACTTGCACAATACCGCGAGCTAGCCGCTTTCTCGCAGTTTGCGTCTGACCTAGACGAAGCGACAAAGTCACAGCTTGATCATGGCGCACGTGTTACCGAATTAATGAAGCAAAAGCAGTATTCACCGCGCTCAATCGCTGAAATGGGGATTGTGCTTTACGCTGCCAACGAAGGCTATTTGCGTGACATAGACGTCCCGAAAATTTTGGATTTCGAGGATGCTTTGCTGGCGTATATGCATTCTGAGCACGGTGCTTTGATGACTGATATCGTGGCTACAGGCCGCTATGACGACGAAGTTGAAAGCGTGTTTAAGCAAGCGCTTGAAACCTTTAAAGCAACTCAAACTTGGTAGGGTCCGAGGACTAGTTTATGGCTGCCGGAAAAGAAATTAGAACGCAGATAAACAGCATCCAAAGCACGCAGAAGATCACCTCTGCGATGGAGATGGTCGCTGCCAGCAAAATGCGAAGAGCCCAAGAGCGCATGCAACTTGGCAAGCCTTACGCGTCTCGGATACGTGCGGTGATTGGCCACATTGGTAATGCGACGCCTGAGTACCGCCACCGCTTTATGCAGGATCGGCCGGTTTCTCGTGTGGGTTATGTGGTGATTTCTACCGATCGAGGCCTTTGTGGCGGTTTAAATATTAATTTATTTAAGGCCACCGTCGCGTCCATGAAGGCGTGGGCTGAGCAGGGTGCCGAAGTGGACCTATGTCTGATCGGTGCCAAGGCTGCTGCGTTCTTTAACACATATGGTGGGAATGTGGTTGCTGCTACCAGAGACATCGGCGAGTCACCGACCGTAGCCGACCTAATTGGCAGTGTAAAAACCATGCTTGATGCTTATGAAGCGGGCCGAATTGATAAGTTGTTCTTGGTGTCTAACGAGTTTGTTAACACCATGACTCAGTCAGCGACAGTGCAGCAGCTTCTTCCTATTGAGGCTGAAGAGTCGAGCGAAATGTCCCACCATTGGGATTACATTTATGAGCCTGATGCGGAAGAACTGCTCGAGGCGCTGATGACACGTTATGTTGAGTCTCAGGTGTATCAAGCGGTTGTCGAGAACGCGGCATGTGAACAAGCGGCGCGAATGCTTGCCATGAAAAATGCCTCGGATAACGCGGGCGAGTTAATAGACGAGTTACAGCTGGTGTACAACAAAGCCAGACAGGCTGCGATTACACAAGAGCTATCAGAAATTGTGGGTGGTGCTGCAGCGGTTAGCTGATCACCATAGGAATTGGTGCGCATAAAATGCGCTTTGTAAGAGTGAATAGAGGATCCGAACATGAGCAGCGGACGCATAGTACAGATTATCGGCGCGGTGATTGACGTTGAGTTTCCAAGGGATGAAGTGCCCAAGGTTTACGATGCGCTGGTAGTAGAGGGTAAAAACCTGACTATGGAGGTACAGCAGCAACTAGGTGATGGTGTTGTTCGCGCAATCGCTATGGGTTCGTCTGAGGGCATCAGCCGCGGACTCGCGGTAACCAATACAAAATCTCCCATCCAGGTTCCTGTTGGCATCGCTACGCTGGGTCGAATTATGGATGTCCTAGGAAATCCTATTGATGAATGTGGCCCAATCGGTGAAGAAGAGCGTGCTTCTATCCACCGCAAAGCACCAACTTATGAAGAACTGTCTGCGAGTGATGAGCTTTTAGAGACTGGGATCAAAGTGATCGATCTAGTGTGTCCGTTTGCAAAGGGCGGTAAAGTCGGTCTGTTCGGTGGTGCGGGTGTTGGTAAGACCGTAAACATGATGGAGCTGATTAACAACATTGCGACCGAGCACTCAGGCTTGTCTGTTTTCGCCGGTGTTGGTGAGCGAACACGAGAAGGTAACGATTTTTACTATGAAATGCAGGAATCGAAGGTCGTTGATGTCGAGAACTTCGCAAACTCCAAGGTTGCGATGGTCTACGGTCAGATGAACGAGCCACCAGGAAACCGT
This sequence comes from Halieaceae bacterium, assembly GCA_003520285.1. GTDB lineage: Bacteria > Pseudomonadota > Gammaproteobacteria > Pseudomonadales > Halieaceae > Aequoribacter. Next base: position 9,465 of record DOVB01000100.1, on the reverse strand, counting down.
CTTCGTGTAGCATTGACTGGTTTGACCATGGCCGAGAAATTCCGTGACGAAGGTCGTGATGTACTGCTGTTTATCGATAACATTTATCGTTATACCCTCGCGGGAACCGAGGTTTCGGCGCTGTTGGGTCGAATGCCTTCGGCAGTAGGTTACCAGCCCACATTGGCGGAAGAAATGGGCGTGTTGCAAGAGCGTATTACCTCGACACGGGTCGGTTCTATTACCTCGATTCAGGCGGTATATGTGCCAGCGGATGACTTAACAGACCCCTCTCCTGCGACCACGTTTGCGCACTTAGATTCTACCGTGGTACTGAGCCGAGATATTGCGGCGAAAGGTATTTATCCTGCCGTAGATCCACTAGATTCAACATCGCGCCAGCTCGATCCTTTGCTCATTGGGCAAGAGCATTACGATGCGGCACGTGGTGTTCAAACTGTATTACAGCGCTACAAAGAGCTAAAAGACATTATCGCGATTTTGGGAATGGACGAGTTGTCAGAAGAAGATAAGCTCACCGTCGATAGAGCGCGAAAAATCGAACGTTTCTTATCGCAGCCATTCCACGTGGCCGAGGTATTTACCGGAGCACCTGGTAAATATGTTTCGTTGAAAGATACGATCGCCGGATTTAACGCTATTTTAGCGGGCGAGTACGATCACCTCCCAGAGCAAGCGTTCTACATGGTGGGTACGATCGATGAAGCGGTAGAGAAAGCGGCGAAACTTTAAGCATCGCCAACAACGGGAACTCAAACATGGCCATGACAATACATTGCGATATCGTAAGTGCAGAACAACAGATTTTTTCGGGCATCGTTGAAATGGTTGTCGCGACTGGGGTTTTAGGAGATCTCGGTGTGGTTTATGGGCATGCACCTTTGTTAACCGCTTTGGTGCCAGGCCCGGTGCGGGTCGTAAAACCGGGCGGCGAAGAAGATGTTTTTTACGTGTCTGGCGGATTCTTAGAGGTTCAGCCAGGGGTGGTGTCTATTTTGGCAGATACCGCGCTGCGTGCGAGTGACATGGATGAGGCCGCGGCAGAACAAGCACGTAACGAGGCTCTGGTTTCAATAGAGAATCAAGCGTCCGAGTTCGATTATGGTCGAGCATCAGCGCGCTTAGCAGAAGCTGCGGCACAACTGAGAACCCTACAGAAGATTCGGCAGAAGGCGGGTCGATAGGGTAGAAGTTGTGCTTTAAAGACCCGGCTTTTGCCGGGTTTTTTTGTTAAAAAGCACAGTTGCCGGATGAGATACTCTATTTTCGAGGTATTATGCGCTCGGGGGGCTTATGAAAATTAATGTTGTGATCTTAGCTGCTGGACAAGGCTCGCGAATGAACAGCGAGCTGCCTAAAGTGCTCCACACAGTGGGTGGCAAAACGATGCTTGCTCACGTCCTTGCAACCGCAACCGAGCTGGCTTCTACACAAACTTGCGTGGTCATTGGCCATGGAGGTGATCAGGTTAGGGCTTCGCTCAATCAGAATACGGCGCTTTTGGTAGAACAGTCAGAACAAAAAGGCACTGGGCATGCGGTGCTACAGGCCCTGCCTCAGCTCGAGCTCGACTCTATAGCGTTGGTACTTTATGGCGATGTACCTCTGCTACAGCCATCGACACTCAGGCCTTTGCTGGATCTTGCGAGACAAGGTCCGGCCTTGCTGACCGCAAAGATGTCAGATCCGTCTGGATATGGGCGGGTTGTGCGCGACCAGACGGGGCAGTTTGTCTCAGTGGTAGAGCACAAGGACGCTACTGCAGAGCAGCTGGCACTGACGGAGATTAATACAGGGGTGCTCGCGATCCCGACGTCATTATTGAACACCTATCTGCCGAAAGTGGGCAATCAAAATTCACAGGGTGAGTACTATTTGCCGGATGTGCTGCCCTTAGCCATCGCTGACGGTCACGTCGTCAACACCGTGTGTGCATCTGATCCTATCGAGACAGAGGGAGTGAACACCCGCGAGCAGCTGGCGCGGCTAGAGCGGATTTATCAGCACCGGCAGGTGTTGGCACTGATGGCGGCCGGTGTTTCTTTCGCAGATCCACAACGTGTTGATATTCGGGGCACAGTGCGAGCTGGTAAAGACTGTTTTGTTGATATCAATGCGGTATTTGAGGGCGAAGTGACACTGGGAGATGGCGTTGTTATCGAGCCAAATTGCGTGATTCGATCGAGTACGATTGGGCCGTTTACACGGGTGTGTGCAATGAGCCATATCGAGCAGGCGCAAGTAGGCGCTCACGCTTCAGTTGGGCCTTTTGCGCGACTCCGTGCTGGTACTCGCCTCGCCGATAAAACCAAGATAGGAAATTTTGTCGAGACCAAAAATGCGGCGCTAGGGGTTGGTTCAAAGGTGAATCATTTGTCCTATGTGGGAGACGCTCAAATAGGGATTGATGTTAATATTGGCGCTGGAACGATCACGTGTAATTACGATGGTGCCAATAAGCACACCACAGAGTTGGGCGATCACGTGTTCATAGGGTCAAATAGCACTTTGGTGGCGCCATTATCGATTGAGTCTCACGGGTTTGTTGGAGCGGGCTCGGTGGTGACCAAAACGGTTAAACAAGGTGATTTAGCGATCGCTCGGGGTCAGCAGCGCAATATTAGCGGCTGGAAGCGGCCCAAGAAAAAGGATTAATCGAACATGTGTGGAATCGTAGCAGCGTCAGCTTCAAGGCCCGTGGCCACTATTTTACTGGCCGGATTACATAGCCTTGAATATCGCGGCTACGACAGCGCGGGTATCGCCTTACTAGAACACGGCACCCTTTACAGCTCTAAGCATGCTGGTAAAGTCGCTATCCTCGACGCGGCTGTTACGGCGGATGCACCTACAGCCTGTGTGGGTATCGCTCATACACGTTGGGCTACACACGGTGAGCCTACACAGTACAATGCCCACCCCCATCTGAGCGGTAACCGCGTAGCGATTGTGCATAACGGCATTATAGAAAACCATGCTGCTTTGCGCGCCGAGCTCGTGGCCGCCGGCGTACCATTTTCGTCTGATACCGATTCCGAGGTCATCGCCCACCTATTGGCGCGTGAGCTTGAACGCGGCCTGTCCTTGGAAGCGGGTTTGGCGTCGATATTGCCAAGGCTAGAAGGCGCGTACGCGATTGCTGCAATTGACAAAGCTCACCCGGATCAAGTCTGTGCAGCACGTAAAGGGAGCCCGCTGGTGGTTGGTCTTGGCTTTGGTGAACACTTCTTAGCCTCCGATCCGCTCGCTTTGCGTCAGGTAACGAATCGCTTCATTTACTTGGAAGAGGGCGATCAAGTCACTATTTCGCCCACTGTGTTAACGATTAAAAATTCTGAAGGACAAATTATTACGCGCGAGATCGTGGAATTGACCGACCAACTGAGTCGCGCTTCCAAGGGTGACTACGATCACTACATGTTGAAGGAGATTCATGAGCAGCCTCGGGTGCTGGCAGAAACAGTGCGGTTCTCAGGGCTACCGATACTGAATGAAACTATTTATGGTCAGCGGGCGTCGGCTATTTTTGATCAAGTAGAAGCCCTGCAAATCGTTGCGTGTGGTACGAGTTATCATGCTGGCATGGTCGCAAAGTATTGGTTTGAAGAGCATCTGGGGTTACCTTGCCAAGTTGAAGTCGCCTCGGAGTTTCGGTATCGTAAGCGTGCGATGCGAGCGAATACATTGCTGTTAACCATCTCTCAGTCGGGTGAAACTGCAGATAGTTTGGCCGCGCTTCGTGATGCTGCGCCTGGTGAGTTTGTGGCGTCTCTCGTGATTGCAAATGTCGATAACAGCGCGCTTGTGCGAGAAAGCGACCTGGTATTTTTAACGCAGGCGGGTCCAGAGATTGGAGTGGCATCAACTAAGGCATTTACCACACAGCTGGTAGCGTTATTGGTTCTGCTGATCACTTTAGGCAAGCGTCGCGGAATGACCGCCGAGACCATTCAATCGATTTCTTATGCTCTGAGCCAGTTGCCCGACCAAGTGGATCAGGTTCTGCGTCTTAAAGATTCAATAGCTCGATTATCCGAGCGTTTCATCCAAAAACACCATGCCTTATTTTTGGGACGCGGTGCGTATTACCCCATTGCTCTCGAGGGCTCCTTAAAGCTTAAAGAGATTTCGTATATCCACGCCGAGGCTTATCCTGCCGGAGAGCTCAAGCATGGGCCATTGGCGCTTGTTGACAGTGATATGCCAGTCATCGCGGTGGCTCCAAACGATGCCCTGCTTGAAAAACTGCGCTCCAATCTAGAAGAGGTGCGATCACGAGGTGGTGAACTCTATGTTTTCGCGCCGCAAGAGGCGGGCTTTGAAAGCACCGACCGAATTCACGTGATCAACATGCCGCACTGCGACGAATTAACTATGCCCATTGTGTATACCGTCGCTTTGCAGCTGCTTTCTTATTATGTGGCTTTGCAGAAGGGTACCGACGTTGATAAGCCGCGGAATCTGGCAAAGTCGGTGACAGTCGAATAAACTTCATTATACAAAAGACATCGAAAAGAGAGTCGTTCCAGGGTTTGGTTGTGAGATATACACCCGAACCCTAATCATCCCATACTAATAAATGAACGCTTTAATCAACACCCCTTATAATCCTTTTCCACACACTCCCGGGCGAGTTTTTGCGCCTCTGCTAGTTGTGCTGATGTCATTCGTGTCGCAACTATATCTCTGTTCTCTTGGGCTCCAGACAGACCATTTGCTGCCGCAATATTCCACCACATATACGCATAAATATCGTCCTGTGTAATTCCCTCTCCGTTGTAATACATCACCGCTAAGTTGTTCTGCGCCAGCACCACCCCTTGTTCTGCGCTCAATCGAAGCCACGCAACTGCTTCTTTATCGTCCTTACCGACGCCCCGACCTTTGCTATACATCAGTGCTAAATTCGATGCGGCTTCCGGATTCCCTTGTTCTGCACTTAACTGATACCACTTCACTGCCTCTTGGTAGTCTTGGGTGACGCCTTCACCTTTGCGATACATCACTGCTAAGTTATTCTGCGCATCCGCATTGCCATGTTCCGCACTCAATCGATACCATTTCAGTGCTTCCTTGTCGTCTTGAGTGACGCCGTCGCCTTTACGATACATAAAGCCTAGATTATTCTGCGCATGCGCATCACCTTGTTCGGCACTCAATCGATACCATTTCACGGCTTCTTTATAATCCTGCGTGACGCCCTGACCACTCTGATACATCACCGCTAAATTAAACTGCGCATCTGGGTTTCCTTGCGCCGCACTCAATCGATACCATTTCATGGCCTCTTTATAATCCCGCGCGACACCTTTGCCGTTGTAATACATGAATGCTAGATCGTACTGCGCATCTGAATTCCCTAATTCCGCATTCGATCGATACCACTTCACGGCTTCCTTGTAGTCTTGAGCGACACCCTCTCCCTTGTAATACATCAACGCTAAATTCGATGCTGCCTCCGCGTTACCTTGCTCCGCACTCGATCGATACCACCTGACGGCTTTTTCATAATCCTGAATGATCCCATTACCTTTGCGATACATGCTGGCTAAGTTATTCTGCGCATCCGGATTGCCTTGTTCCGCGCTCAAGCGATACCATTTTACTGCTTCCCGGTCGTCTTGAGTAATGCCCTCTCCTCGGTCATACATCAGTGCTAGTTTATATTGCGCGCGCGCAATCCCCTGTTCCGCGCTCAAGCGATACCACTTCACTGCTTGTTCGTAATCCTGAGCGACGCCCACACCATTACGATACATGAATGCTAAATTATTTTGCGCTATCGGGTTTCCTTGTTCCGCACTCAGTAGAAACAACGATGCTGCTTTCTCGTAGTCACCGCTCTGATAAGCCTCAAATCCCCTATCAAAGTCTGTCGCACAACCACTTCCAAGGAATATTGCAATCCCCAAGAGCAGAGTTGCGAGGCTGCGTATCATCATATGTTTTTTCCCAATCTCTTTTTTGCTAAATGCGAGAGAGCTCGCCAATAGTTCAGGACCGCAGTTTTACATAAAGGCGCTAATTGCGCATTACCAACTGATATCTAATCCGGTTCTGATAATAACCATTTCTTTACCGTCGATCTGCTCTCTCGTGGCCACAATTACTCATTCACAGTATGTCAATAACCGATCAAGTGCCTCGTAAAGCTCTTTTTAAGCCTTTGAAGTTACCATGCTGCTCCGTTCGCACCTTGCCTAATTTGTTTATAGCGGCTGCATCCTTGCGTTTCTGGGAAGACGGGCAACGCATCAGGAGTATGAGAGGAGCTCTTTTTTTGTACGTATGTTAATAGTGTCGGGGCAATTGAATTTGAACTTCTCACGTTTGTGGTGCTAATATTTGCCGGCTTGGCTTTAATCGCACTGATGGTAACAAAGTATGCCCAGATTAAAAGGCGACCATAAACACAGAACTCGACTACCACAGGTTTCGATGACCAGAGTTTCTTGCCTTCGTTGCATGCAGTGCTTGGGAACCGAATTTGGAAGAAGGGTCGAGTAGAGAGTGGGCTTAGGTAAAAGCAAAGCGCCCTCATTTTTGAGCAAAGAAGAAAGAAGCGCATTAGACGAGCTGACTGTGTCGTTAACTCCCTTGCCGGAACTAAAGAGACGTTACTGGATGGCGGCTTTTTTGGTTGTGTCTCATGGTATAGCGTCGAGTATCCTGGCTATTCTTAATCCAGAAGTCTATGTTCACACACTAATCTCGCCTTCAATAGACGGAGCCGAGTTTCTTGTGAGGAATACCAGAGTGCGCGGTGTTATCGGCTTTTCTCTGATACTCGGGTGGCTGGTTTTTAGAAATAATGAAAAGTGGGCTTCGCGAATAATCACTTTTGCGATTGTTTTTGTTATCGTTTCGACACTATTTTTTTACGTCACCTTGATCCGTTTAGGGGCCTTCGAGTCAACGGCTTCAACTCTTTTGTTCACGGTATCGCGCCCCATTCTGCTCATATTGCTCTTTATCCTAAGGGCAAGAATGAGAGACTATCTGAGAGACCTCAAAAAGCTCGAGGCGCGGACACCTGGCATCACTTCTTGCCCAACGGACTGACTTTATTGAATCCACCTGTATAGCGGCTGAGATGAACGAACTTCACTCGAGTGACGCTTTGAGGCGATTTGATGGGTTGACCGCTTGCGCCGCCGCGTCATAGTGCTCAGCGATGGAGTTCTCGTGCGATATAAAGCCCGGACTCGAGTCACGACCAAAGAGCAGCGCCTTTACCGCAGAGCAATACCCCCCTAAAATCTCCTGAAATCGGAGGTGTACATGACGCTATTCAGACTCTTACTTATTGCCATTATTGTGACGGTGGTTGCGTATACGATTCCTGTTGTTCACAGCGAGGGATTGTTAACACTGCTGCCCTCTTTCTTTGGAGAGATGATGCAATTGAGTTGGCAGGGCCAGTTCAATCTGGATTTCTTTACCTTTTTGATACTGTCGGGAACGTGGGTCGCTTGGCGTAATCAGTTTTCAGTGCGGGGTAATTTGTTGGGCATTGGCGCTGTTTTCCTGGGTTCGCCTTATCTGTCGATCTATCTCATTTATTTAAGTTATACCTGTAAAGGGGATTTGAAGCAGATATTTCTTGGCGATCGCGAGCTCTAGCGTTCAGCGGATCGACAGATCCTCCGAGGCAGAGCTAGCTGATCCCCGAGTGCTTCGCCGCACCACTTCTCGAGCCAGCACATCGGCCGCATCAACAGTGACGAGGTGTTGTTGAAGCAGATCGGTTACGAGTGACAGTTCCGTGCACGCAATAATGATTACGCCCACGTCTTTAGCAAGCAATTGGTTTGTTGCTTTCGCTAAAATTAAGCCCGCATCGCTCGCTGTTTTTTTCGCTTTAATTGTTTTAATCAAGTGCATTATGTCTTGCTGCTGAGCTGGATCTGGATAACACACCTCAACGCCCAAGTTTGCGAATATGGGCTCGTAAATTTTGGTAAGGCCCAAGGCAGAGGAGCCGAGTAAGCCGACTTTGCAGAGCCCTGGCACCTTTTGCACAGCTGCCCGCGCGGTAAGTTCAAGCAGATTTAGGAAAGGTATTGAAATCTCGGCTGCGATGGCCTCATGATAAGCGTGAGCGGTATTGCAGGGCATTACCAGATAGTCGGCGCCCTGACGCTCAAGCCCCTGAGCCATAGCGATAAGAGTAGGTGTTGGATCGATGGGCGCTCGGTTCACGATCGCATCAATGCGCGATGGCACCTTGGGATTATTATCGACCAGCATATGGATATGATCACTATCTTCTGTCGCGGGTGTGAGCTCAATGATTCTTGCCATCAGGTCGATGGTCGCTTCAGGACCCATCCCACCAATAATGCCGACGATCAAATCATGTGGTTGAGACATTGCTGTGACTCCTTGAGTGTGGCGCCAGTGTAGCAAACGTCGGCTCGTCAAAGCATGAAATGATCGCTCTTAAAGCAGTCTCGGCTGGTCGCACATTGGAAAAGCGCTTCATAGCGCGTATTCTTGGGGCTTTGGAGCAGCGCCTGATTTAAGCCGCAAAACAGCAGTCTGCATTGAAATGTGCCTCCACTTCGTGGGTATGGTTTTGTCATTCAGACTTCAATAGAACACCGAAGCCTCTTGTCTCGTAGAGCAAGACTGCCGGTGTGCTGCAAGATCGGAACCTAGGCGTGTTGCGACGAGACCTCAATAGTTAGGAACAGTCATAGTGCAATCCGATCAACATACCGCACTTGTCATAGCCCACCCTGCAGGCCCGCTCGCAGAGCTTTTGTTGCAGGAGCAATTTCCTGGGTTACAGTTGATATTCAACGAGCAGCCGACCGATGCTGAATGTGAGCGCGCAACGATCTTGTTGGGTGCTCCAGATCAGTTAGCAAAAACGGTAGCGCGGATGCCACAGCTTGTGTGGGTTCAGTCAACTTGGGCGGGTGTTGAGCCACTGATAGCGCAACCGAAGCGCGACTTCATACTAACCGCCTTAAAAGGCGTTTTCGGCGCGGCTATGTCTGAGTACGTGTTGGGTTGGTTGATTTTTCTGGAGCGCAATCTCATGCGGCAGTGGCATGCCTCGCAGTGGCAAGAGCCGCAAATGCGCGCACTTCAGGGCCGTAAGCTGGGAATCCTTGGTACCGGCACCATAGCACAAGAGGTGGCACGAACTGCGCAAACACTGGGTATTGATGTTATCGGCCTGAACCGTGATGGCCGCACTGCTGCTCCTTTCACTCGGTGCTATTCAGTTGAGCAGAAATCGATATTTGCTGATCAGTTAGATTATGTCGTAGCGCTGCTGCCTGATACACCGTCCACCTTGGATTTGATTGATACGGCTTTTTTACGAAAGCTTGCTGGTGACAGTATTCTGATTAATGCGGGTCGTGGTAATTGTGTCGATGAAGGGGCCCTTTTGACTGCGCTCGCGTCAGACCGGCCTCGCCATGCAGTGTTAGATGTATTCAAGCAGGAACC
>DOVB01000017.1 GCA_003520285.1 Halieaceae bacterium | reverse complement strand
TCAGGACCTGATTGATTTAAGCCCGGACTGAATAACTGAACGACCGTGAGTGATCTCGACCGTGGAAACACACCAAAAGGACTTAAAGCCAGTGAAGGCAAGGTGACTTTGATTCGATCACCGGGTTGGACAGCGAGTCGCGAGGCTAACGATTCACTAAGAACCACGGCATACCGTTGTTGATCGGCTTGCACGAGATGCTCAGTAAGGCCCTTTAACCAAGGCGAAACGCTCGCAAAAGTTGCCGTGTCGACACCGTGAACACGACCCCCAGTGAGTGAACCGTTCGCCTGGAACAGCACCTGACCAGTCACAATCGGAGAATAAGCTATGACTTCGGGCGCTGCTGCAATGGATTCTAACCCCGATGCACTGAGATTCGACACCATCACGTGAGGAACGACCGCCAGAACTCTATCGGTGATCTCTCGAGAGAAACCATTCATAACCGATAGTACGACGACGAGTATTGCAACTCCAAGCCCCATACCAAAGATTGAAACCAGCGAGACTAACCGGGCAAACCCCTGTCGCTTAACGCCAAAACTGTACCGCCAGGCAAGTTCTCGACTCAGCGACATGTGCGCACCCTAACGAGTTGAATCGGCGGAGTAAAACTCTCCCGAGTTGCTTGATCCATTATCAAACTCAGTCTCACAGCGATTCGGATCGCCACCACACAGTTCGCACGCGGCATCGATACCGACTGCACCCATGCCACCACAACTCCCCTTAATGGGAGCCCGACCAAAAATGACGCCAACCGACATTATCGTGACAACAATCGCTATAAACACAAACGCTAATAAAAAAGTTTCCACTGTCTCACCCGCTATTTAAGGTCTTCATCATGCGACAAAAATCGCTCACTCGCAAACGCCTCAAGGCCAGTATCGGTATTGGCGAGTAATAAAACAGCTAATCCCTCGGCCTGCGCGAGCTCTAGTGCCCTATCCCGACCAAGCACCAGCATCGCAGTCGCCCAAGCGTCAGCTGTCATTGCACTCTCGTGAAGTACAGTGACCGACACAATATCATGCTGAATCGGCCATCCGGTTTTTGGGTCTATGATATGTGAATAGTTCATCCCGCCGACGGTGAAGAAATTAAAGTAATCACCCGAAGTGGCCACGCTCAAATCACGAAGTGGCAGTGTATCGGCCGCCTGTGGGTTATTCACGTTGGGATTACGAACTGCAATCTTCCATTCAAGGCCTTGCGGGTTAACACCACTCGCGCGGAGCTCCCCACCAATTTCAACCAAAAAATGCTGAACGCCTCGATCGGATAATAATCTCGCTATCTCATCTACCCCATAACCTTTCGCAATAGAGGAGAAGTCTAGCTCGCGGGGCTCACGCTTGATCAAGGTGTCGGTGGCATGATCAAGAACCAAGGCCTCATATCCCACTTTATTCAGCGCCGCTAATCGCTCACCTTCCGATGGCAGAGCATCCCCCTTAAACTCGGGCCCAAAGCCCCATAAGGTCACCAGCGGGCCTACTGTGACATCATAAGCGCCATCGGTTAACGCAGATATCCGCAGCGCCTCTTCCAGAACGGCTGACATCTCGCTAGAAAGCTCTATAGGGACACTCACCGGCGCAGCCGAAACCCGGTTAATTTCCGAATCGGAAATGTATGTCGACATCGATTTGTTGATGGTATAGAAATTGGCCTCGATTTCGGCTTGGAGCCAACCCTCGCTCTGTAAGCCCTCGACTGGCAGGAGTGTCACTGACCACTGTGTGCCCATAGTTCTACCCTGAAGCTTCCAGTATTCTTCGGGGGCGCCACACGCAGATAAAAAAAACGCCCAGAACAAAAGGCTGAGCGTTAGGGTCGCTTTCAAAGTTTACCCACCAAAATCGTCGAGCAGGATATTGTCAGGCTCTACGCCAAGATCAGTCAGCATCTTAATTACCGCAGCGTTCATCATTGGCGGCCCACACATATAGTACTCACAATCCTCTGGTGCTGGGTGATTCTTAAGGTATTGCTCGTACAACACGTTGTGAATGAAGCCCGTCAATCCATCCCAGTTATCTTCTGGCTGTGGGTCTGACAGCGCCACATGCCAGTCAAAATTATCGTTCTCGGCCGCTAGCTGGTCATAGTCTTCGACATAGAACATCTCGCGCAATGAACGAGCGCCGTACCAAAATGAAATTTTGCGCTTCGACTTAAGACGTTTGAGCTGATCAAATAAGTGTGATCGCATGGGCGCCATTCCAGCACCACCACCAATAAAGATCATCTCGGCGTCGGTGTCTTTGGCAAAAAACTCACCAAACGGACCGTATACTTTTACTTTATCGCCCGGCTTCAAGTTGAAAACCCAAGACGACATCTGTCCGGGCGGAATACCCTCGCTACCTGGAGGCGGTGTTGCAATACGAATATTGAACTTCACCACACCGCGCTCTTCGGGGTAGTTTGCCATTGAGTAGGCTCTAATAATGGGCTCTTCAATAATCGACTGCAGCTTGAAGAAACCAAACCGTTCCCAATCACCTCGATACTCTTCGCCGATATCGAAATTCGAAAAATCGACCTTGTGAGCAGGCGCTTCCAGCTGTACGTAGCCACCAGCACGAAAATCGACGGATTCACCCTCGGGCAAGTTCAACACCAGCTCTTTAATGAATGTCGCCACGTTATCATTCGAAGCGACAGTGGTTTCCCACTGCTTCACGCCAAATACCTCTTCAGGTACTTGAATCTCCATGTCCTGCTTCACTGCAGTCTGACAGCTCAAACGCCAGCCTTCGGAGGCCTCACGACGGTTGAAGTGACCCTCTTCCGTTGGCAACATCGCACCGCCGCCCGAACTCACAATACACTTGCACTGGGCACAGGTTCCACCACCACCGCAAGCAGAGGCCAAGAACAAGTTCGCGTCAGCCAGCGTCTGTAACAATTTTCCACCGGCAGGCACCGTGATAGTGCGCTCGCCGTTAACAACGATATTCACGGCACCGCTGTTCACCATACGACTGCGTGCAAATAGGATCACAAGCACCAGCGCGAGAACGATCGCAGTGAACATGCCTACCCCAAAAAAGATGGTCTCCATTTGACGCTACCTCGTTATAAGTCGATTCCACCGAAAGACATAAAGCCTAACGACATTAATCCTACGGTGATGAAGGTAATTCCCAATCCGCGCAAGCCCTCTGGAACATCACTGTACTTCAGCTTCTCGCGAATCCCCGCTAATGCCACGATAGCAAGTGCCCAGCCAACGCCAGAGCCCGCCCCAAAAACTACTGACTCTGCAAATCCATAGTCGCGTTCTACCATAAACAGCGACGCTCCAAGGATAGCGCAATTCACCGTAATTAAAGGCAGGAACACGCCTAAAGCGTTGTACAAAGCTGGTACAAACTTATCTAGGAACATTTCCATGATTTGTACAATCGCCGCAATCACGCCGATGTAACTCAACAATCCCAAAAAGCTAAGATCGATATCTGGGTAACCGGCCCACGCCAACGCACCATCCGCCAAGAGATAGTTATAAATAAGATTGTTGACTGGCACCGTGATTGTTAAAACGACAATCACCGCTATCCCCAACCCCAGTGCTGCTTGGATTTTTTTGGAGATCGCCAAGAAGGTACACATACCCAGGAAGAACGCCAGAGCCATGTTGTCGATGAAGATCGAGCGAATAAACAGACTTAAATAGTATTCCATTACACGCCCTCCTTCGCGACTGTGTGCTGAGCCAAGGAATATTCTGGCGCTTCTACCTGAGCTGGTTTAGCCGCTCTGAGTGCCCAGATAAACAAGCCGATTAAGAAGAACGCGCTAGGTGGTAGTAACAGCAAACCATTGGGGTTGTACCAACCGCCCTCAGTCACTAGCGGCAGGATCTCGATGCCAAAGAGCTTTCCGGCACCAAAGAGTTCTCTGAAAAAGCCAACAGCCAACAACACCACGCTATAGCCAAGTCCGTTACCAATGCCATCGAAAAAACTGGGGATTGGTGGGTTCTTCATAGCGTAGGCTTCTGCCCTGCCCATCACGATACAGTTGGTGATGATAAGACCCACAAACACCGATAGCTGCTTACTAATCTCGTAGGCCACTGCCTTCAGAATCTGATCTACCACAATCACCAGTGATGCGATGATAATCATCTGCACAATGATCCGAATACTTGATGGGATCACATTCCGTATCATGGAGATGAATAAATTAGAAAATGCCGTGACCGCCGTTAAAGCCAAACACATAACGACGGTGACTTGCATGGAACTCGTCACAGCCAAAGCCGAGCAAATCCCTAAGATCTGCAGCGCGATCGGATTGTTATCAAAAATTGGTCCGATAACTGTTTCTCTAAAACGACTCATGTTAAGCCTCCCCAGCCTTTAAGTTCGCCAGAAATGGCTTAAACCCATCTTCACCAAGCCAGTACTGCACCAGATTGGTCACCCCTCTTGCAGTCAGAGTCGCACCAGATAAGCCGTCTACTCGCCAATCAGCATTGGCGCTTGCGGGATCCACTGCGCCTTTATTCAGTGCGATTTCAACTGCGCCATCACGATAAACCTGCTTGCCAGGCCACTGGGCCTTCCAACGTGGGTTATCAACTTCGCCCCCTAGGCCCGGTGTTTCACCGTGCTCATAGAATCCCAAGCCCGAGATGGTATTGGCATCGGATTCGAGTGCAACAAAACCGTATAAGGTCGACCAGAGACCATATCCTCTGACCGGCAGAATGATTTTCTCAACGCCCGACTCACCTTCTACCAGATAAACCAGCGAAAAATGCTCTCGACGCGATAACTTAGCAACATCTTCCTCATCTGACAGCTC
>DOVB01000099.1:3307-6712 GCA_003520285.1 Halieaceae bacterium | reverse complement strand
AAAGCAAATGTGCTTGGTGAGCCCGGCAAAGGGTTCATTTATCTCATGGAAGGGCTGGCGGAGGAGCGCCTCATAGGTGCCGCGGGTTACTTGGCTGCGGCACAGCTTTCTTGGGATCTCACATATGACTATGTGCGTCAGCGCAACGCCTTTGGCAAGCCACTCGCTAGCTTTCAGAATACGCAGTTCAAAATGGCCGAGATGAGAACACAGTTAGATATAGCGCAAACATATGTAGATCAATGTGTTGTGGCGTTTAATTCAGGTTGTTTGACAGCTGTCGATGCGGCCAAAGCGAAGTTAGTGACCAGTGAGTTACAGGTCGCAGCAGCTGACCTTGGTGTTCAGTTGCACGGTGGTGCGGGTTACATGGATGAGTACCCAATCAGTCGCCAGTTTACTGATGCGAGGATTTCTCCTATCTACGCGGGGACCTCGGAGGTGATGAAAATTATTATCTCCCGAGACTGCCTAGGCTCGGATTACGCACCGTTCAACACCAAAAATTTTTAGTCATTACTCAGTTAGACGGACCTTGATCAGCGGAAGTAAGTCTGGGTGATTCACGCATTAACACTGGGTTGCCAGATGCAATAGGGGAGGTAAGATGGGACCATTGAATGGGTACACGATTTTAGAGCTCGGCGGGATTGGTCCCGCTCCGATGGGCGGAATGATTCTTGCCGATATGGGTGCTGAGGTGATCAGGATCGATCGGAAAGGTGGGGCGGATCCAAAATTGATGAAGGATGTGTCGGCGCGCGGTAAAAAGTCGGTGGTCGTGAATCTTAAAGCGCCGGAAGGTGTTGATACCTTCTTGCGAATGGTCGAGAACGCAGATGTTGTGATAGACCCATTTCGTCCTGGCGTTTGCGAGAAGCTTGGTATTGGTCCAGACGTCTGCTTAGCCCGAAATCCGAAGGTGATATTTGCCCGGATGACGGGGTGGGGCCAAACAGGACCATTGGCTCTAGCGGCCGGGCATGACATTAACTACATCTCCTTGACTGGAGCACTCTTCGCCACAGGTCGGCGAGACCAGAAGCCGGTGCCACCCTTGAACTTGGTGGGCGATATGGGTGGTGGCGGTATGTTGTTGGTTAACGGGATTCTTGCCGCCTTACTAGAGAGTAGTCAGTCGGGTCGTGGACAAGTGATCGATGTCGCCATGGTGGATGGTGCGGCGCAACTGATGTGGATGATGCATGGGTTTGAAGCGCTTGGGGCTTGGAATGCTGAGCAGCGAGAGTCGAACATGCTTGACGGAGCGGCACACTTTTACGACACCTACGAATGTGCCTGCGGAGGCTATGTGTCCATTGGTTCAATTGAACCGCAGTTTTATGCACTGTTACTTGAATTAACTGGAGTTGATCCCGAGGCATTTCGCGATCAACACCAACAGGAACAATGGCCGGTCATGAAGGCAGCTCTTGCCGATGTTTTTCGGAGCAAGACACGAGATCAATGGTGTCACATCATGGAAGGTTCAGATGTGTGTTTTGCGCCAGTCTTGAGCTTCAAAGAAGCGCCAGATTATCCGGCAAATAAAGCGCGAGAGGTCTATCAAACCGTTGACGGTGTAACGCAACCCGCGCCAGCACCACGGTTCTCTCGAACACCCTCTGAAATTGCGCACGGCGCTCATAGTATCGGCGAAGATACGGATCGTGTTTTGCAGGCGATGGGGTTTGCTGTCCACGAGATTGCTCAATTAAAAGAACACAACAGTATTGCCTGAGAAAGGCCGGAGTCTTTATGAACGAATATTCAGCAGTAACCGTTGAACGCCTGGGGCCAGTTGCTCGAGTCACCATGAACCGTCCTAAACAGCTCAACGCATTTAATCGTGACTTGCGTCGTGATTTGCTCAACGCTGTGCGCGATGTGAACGACGATGAGGCGATTCGAGTTTGTATATTGACCGGCGCCGGTCGTGCCTTTTGTGCAGGTGCAGACTTAACGGAACAGCCGAGCGATAACTTTAGAGTCGACGATCAGCTGAATCACGAGTACAAACCGACCTTACTGGCCATTACCGAGGCCGATAAGCCTTGGATAAGTGCGATAAACGGGCCGGCTGCGGGGATTGGCTCCGCTTTTGCAATGGCCTGTGATTTGTCCGTTATTGGCGAGCAGGCGTACCTCTATCAAGCGTTTACAGCAATTGGGTTAGTGCCGGATGGCGGTTCAACTTGGCTGCTGGCGCGAGCTGTTGGCCGTAAGCGAGCCTATGAGCTCATGATCGAAGGCACCAAGATTAAAGGAGCACAAGCGCTTGAGCTGGGACTGGTGAATAAAGTCGTCGCCGATGATCAAGTGCAAAGTGCGGCGTTAGAGTGGGCTAATGCGCTGGCTCAGAAGTCACCACTGTCGCTCAGTTGCACCAAGGAGGCGCTTGCTGCGGCAATGGAATGCGA
Source organism: Halieaceae bacterium (assembly GCA_003520285.1). Taxonomy (GTDB): domain Bacteria; phylum Pseudomonadota; class Gammaproteobacteria; order Pseudomonadales; family Halieaceae; genus Aequoribacter. Next base: position 4,292 of record DOVB01000099.1, on the reverse strand, counting down.
CTTTGGTACGGCCATTTCGGTCGAGGCTGAGCTGCAACGGACCTGCACGGCTAGCGATGATGCGAGAGAGGGTGCAATGGCGTTTTTTGAGCGCCGGGATCCTGTATGGACCGGTCGATAATCCCTTCTCGGAAGTCATTCCGTAGTGATCTGTGTCGAGGATAACGATCGCGTTTGCAGTGACAGGCGAGCTAATACAGCGGGTCATCGCAGACTGAGGCTGCACGCACAGCCATTCAATGACGGCATTCTAGAGTCGTTTTAGCTCAGCAAGAAGATCGATTATGGACCTTATTTAGGACTCTAAAGACATGTCAGATGACAACAAGGTGGTACCGAGACCTGAATTGAAGGCTTTACAAGCTCGCCTAGCCGCCACTCTCGATGAAGGTCGGACTAAGGCGGTCAGTTCTCGTCACAGCCGTGGATCAAAAACAGCGCGCGAAAATCTAGCTGCGCTGATTGACGCTGACAGCTTGGTTGAGTGGGGGCAATTGGCTGTTGCTGCCCAACGCACTCGCAAGACGATTGAAGAACTGGTGGTTGAAACTGCTGCAGATGGCATCATTACCGGGTTCGCGAGTATTAATCGCGACCTCGTTGGGAGCGAGGCCTCGCGGGCGGTGGTCATTATTAATGACTACACGGTTCTTGCGGGCACTCAGGGATATTTTCATCATCACAAACTCGACCGAGCCATAGCGAAAGCGCGCGAGTGTCGCTTACCAGTGGTTATGTACACCGAGGGCGGCGGCGGCCGGCCCGGGGATGAGGACGTCAAGACGCAGATCGCGGGTTTGAATATTGCTTCGTTCCGCGATTGGGCGGGTTTAGGTCAATGGGTCCCCAGAATTACGGTGAACCACGGCTATTGCTTTGCCGGTAATGCCGCCTTATTTGGAGCCGGTGATATCCGGATAGCCACCCGCGCATCTTGGATTGGCATGGCAGGCCCCGCCATGATTGAGGGCGGTGGTATCGGAAA
>DOVB01000099.1:0-3043 GCA_003520285.1 Halieaceae bacterium | reverse complement strand
GATCCCTGCAGATCGGCGGTGGGCGTATCCTATTCGTCCTATTATTGAAGCGATTGTTGATCAAGACTCGTTTACTGAAATGAGTCGTGTTTATGGTCGAAGTGTCATTACGGGTCTCGCTCGACTGGGCGGCGTTGCGGTGGGTGTGATTGCAAATGACTGTCAGCAGTTGGGTGGGGCAGTGGATGCCGAGGCCGCAGATAAAGCGGCACGATGGTACCGGTTATGCCAGCGATTTAATCTGCCGTTGGTCTCCTTAACCGATACGCCCGGTTTTATGGTGGGTCCTGACAGTGAGGCACAAGCTGCGGTCACCAGAATGGCGGCACTGTTTGAGGCGGGCGCTTCGTTCTCTGGGCCCTTGGTCGCGGTATTTTTGCGCAAAGGCTATGGTTTGGGGGCGATGGCGATGACCGGCGGTAGTTTTGCTGCACCGTGTTATGCCGCGTCCTGGCCCACTGGGGAATTCGGGGGTATGGGTCTTGAGGGCGCAGTGCGTTTGGGATACCGCAAAGAGCTGGAATCGATTGCTGATCCCGCGCAGCGACAGGCTTTGTTTGAGCAGCTGGTAGGCCAGCTTTACGATATTGGTAAAGCCACCGAGGCCGCTTCACATTTAGAGATCGATGCAGTCATAGATCCGAATGACACGCGAAAACTCATTATGCTCGCCTTGGGTGCAGCTGGTGTTAGGATAGACCTCAGCGACTAGCAAGCGCGCGGGGATGAAGACAACAATAAGGAGAATACCATGAGCAAGTTATGGGCACCGCTGTTCTGCGGCATATGCTTAACCAGTGTGAGTGCAATGGCACAAGAGAAACAGCTGTTGTGGGGAGATACCCATTTACACACCAGCTATTCCTTCGATGCTTACACCAATGGTAATCGCTCGGCAGATCCAGCGACAGCGTACCGTTATGCCTCGGGTGAGCCAGTGATTCATCCTTTTCATAGGGCGCGTGTGCAGATTCAGACACCACTCGACTTTTTGGTGGTGAGTGACCATGCCGAGTTTATGGGGGTTATCAAGCATATTTATGAGAACGGTGGCAGTAATGCTGACTTGGGGTGGCGTGACTGGATCGGTGCTGAGATTACCGCTTGGATGTTGCGTAGATCGGTAAAGAACGATACCACTCTGAAGTTTTTTGGTGCGCTGTTACCAGAGCATTCGGATCCCGGTGAAACGGCTGCAGCAATGGCAGGCACAGGCTTCGAAGCGAGTACACTGATGCCCGACATCACGAGTGTAAAGGTCAATGCTTGGGAAGATATCAGTGCCATTGCAGATCGCTACAACTCGCCTGGCGAGTTTACAGCCTTGATTGGATGGGAGTGGACTGGCACGCCCGGTGGCGCCAACCTTCATCGGGTGGTGGTAACCGATGCCAATGCCGAACAAGCGACGCGAATTTTCCCTTTTTCATTCAACGATTCGCCATTTCCAGAGGATCTCTGGTCTTTTCTTGAGCAAGCTGAAAATTCAACAGGCGCGAGATTTATCTCGATTCCTCATAACTCGAATTTGTCAAAAGGCTGGATGTTTGATACCAAGTCCCTGCGCGGAGCACCAATCGATGAGGCGTATGCGCGCAATCGTGCAAAGTGGGAACCAATCGCCGAGATTACTCAGATTAAGGGTGATTCAGAAGCGCATCCAGAGTTGAGCCCCAATGATCCTTTTGCAGGCTATGAACTGTATCCGCATTACCTCGCACGGGGGCGCGATATGCCCTATCAGGCGCACCCCGGCGATTACTTGCGCAGCGCCTTAAAACGAGGATTAACCCTTGAACAACAAACAGGTGTTAACCCTTACGCGCTGGGTTTTATCGGCTCGACTGATTCACACACCGGCTTAGCGTCCGCCGAGGAAGATAACTTCCATGGCAAAATGGCCCTCGATTCAACACCAGAGCGAAAACAGGCCCAATGGGGCGACGATGCGGGCCCGAGTGGCTGGTCAATGTCAGCTGCCGGTCTTGCGGCCGTGTGGGCTGAGTCGAACACACGGGAAGCGATTATCGATGCCATGCGCCGCAAGGAAGTCTACGCGACTACGGGACCGAGAATTGCCTTGCAGATGTATGCTTTGGCCAGTGATCAGCAGGTGAATCTCGACAGCAGCACAGCGGTGGCAGAGTTGCGTGCGCTCGCTGCGCCGATGGGCAGTACCCTAAGTGCTGACGGTAGAGCTGAGTTCCGGTTAGCCATTATGGCGACCCAAGATCCGGTGGGCGAACCCCTAGAGCGTGTGCAAGTGGTCAAAGGTTGGATTGATGCCGATGGCAATACGCATGAGCAGGTGATCGATGTTGAGGTCGCTAGCGCCGTTGGGACCCCCGCATTTAGCGTGATTTGGTCAGATCCAAGTTTCGATCCGGAGGTCTCCGCGTTTTACTATGCTAGGGTGCTACAGGTACCCTCGGAGCGCCACTCGAGCTTGGATGCTCGTGCACTTGAACTCGCCGATTCAGGGTTTCCTGAAATGATTCAAGAACGCGCCTACTCGTCACCCATCTGGTATCGCTAATGATGGGTTGCGATTAAGCGAAGAGCGCAAACTACGTTAGTCGCTGTCGATAGTGCCTTCAGGCCAAGCTCGAGATCGCTCTTAAGGCGTTCTTTGTCTTGGTCGAAGGTGATGTCGCCCGTCTGAGTCAAGCGCTCTAAACGCGTGAGCTCAGCTTGAACGAAAGCCGAATACTCAGTGCGTGCTTGTGCGATCTGTTGTTCCGCAGCGCTTTTTGCCAAAGTTTCTGACGCGGCAATGAGTTCTGTTAACTCAGGGCGAATTTGGCGAATAATTGTGGCGGCAGCTTTGTTGGCGAGCGGCTCTAACCGCGTATCGAGCACAGCGGCTGTCAGTGCTTGAGCAAGATCTCGACCCTTGATATCGACCACGAAACGAGTCGGAGACCGCGGTAAAAACCGCTGTAGATCCAAATAAGCAGGTGCACTCACGCGCGTCACCGCGACGGCTTCGAGAAGCAATGTGCCCTCGGGCACGGCTGTCAGCGCGAGTCGCGCAAAACTGGCA
>DOVB01000145.1 GCA_003520285.1 Halieaceae bacterium | reverse complement strand
TTGAGCTCGAGAGTCACAATTGTCTCGTCAGAGGCATAGGTCGGCTCATAGTCCACATTGACCGTTCGCATACCATCGGGATTGGTGTCTAGCGCGTAGTCATCGACGGGAAACAAAGCCTGCGCCGATAATCCTGCCATCGCTGCCGCTTGAGCTTGCGCAGCTGCTGCGCCCTCGGCATTGCCAGCCGCTGCCAAGCCAGCTGCTTGCTGAGCCGCAAGCGCCGCATAGACACCATAAACGCCTGAAGCAATCGAACCAATCTGCGTCGTTAAAGCGCCAGATATCCCCGAGGCAGAATGAGGGGTCTCGTAAACATCATTGTATCCAGGTAAGCATCCTAGAATACCTGAGGGGTCCTTTTTACACGCAGACTTTTGAGAGCGCGTGCGGGAATCCTCTTCATCGAAATGATGCACTGTTAAATTGAGTTCGGTACTGTCCGTTGGCGTCCAGTTGACCGACAAACGTCCACTCCACATATCGCGGTCATCGATATCATTACCCGTAAATAAATTTGTTTGGAACCCATCACGCTGCAACTGCATGCCCGCGAGTCGCACGGCAAGGTTGTCGGTCAAAGGCATATTTAAAAAGCCTTTGAACTGGGTTGCGTTGTAGTTCCCCGCAGTCACTTCAGCGTTGCCGCTCATGCCACTCGAGTCGGCTTTATTGGTAATGACGTTGATTGCACCACCGGTGGTGTTACGTCCATACAAAGTTCCCTGCGGACCACGTAGAACCTCGACTCGCTCTGAATCGTAATACTGGCCCTCGAACATGCGGCTCGACCAAAGGTAGGCACCATTCATGTGAATTCCGACACCCGCATCAGCTGCTGGACCGGTCGCACCCGTGCCAACGCCACGAATACGCACATCGGCAGAGGTAAAGTTACCTTTGGTCATCACCAAGCTGGGTACGTTGAACTGCATGTTCATCTGATCATTGATCAGCTGAGCATCCAAGTCATCCTGAGAAAAGGCGGAAACAGCAATGGGAGTATCTTGAATACTCGTCGCTCGCTTCTCTGCCGTGACAATGACTTCTTCAAGCAATTGTGCATGACTGAGCTGCGACACAGCCGCGAAGGCTGCCACGCTGGTGGCTAATAGAGTCTTTTTCACGTTGTCACTCCTTAGTTATAGTTATGTGAAGCGAGTTAACATTATCGAGCTTTTGGGTCTCTGACAACATTTGATTTGTCACAAATACCAGTTTTTAGTGTACTTTTTGCGCAAATTCAAGGCTTACGAGACAGCGTCACCTTATCTCCTATCGATAAAATCGCCATCGGATCAGCATGCTGATCGAAAAAGATCGTCTCAGTGTGGCCCAACCGCCACCAACCGGTCAGCGTTTGGCGAGTCAAGACGCCCGCTTGCTGACCTCCTATCGCAAAAGTGCCGGCTTCTGCAGTGGCCAGTTGAGAGCGACGAGGCAAATGTAAGCTCGCGGGCAATCCCGACAAGTAGGGCATTCCCGGTAAAAATCCGATCATCCCCACAGTAAACTGGCAGCTGCAAAGTGCTCTAATACTATCGTCAACCTCCATTCCGATCTGATGCGCGAAGGTCGTCATATCGCCCTCGCCATCCGAGTAAAAATCAACCGTCAAGTGAACATGTTTGGGGGTATCGTCGTCCTCATCAAACCTGAGCACGCCGAGTAATTCCCGCCATTGGTCAAGCGTCCAATCCGCAGCTAACGTCGAGCTGACCACTGCGACATCGGTAAAAGTAGGGACCACTCGATCCACCGCGATGTTTTTTGCTAGAGCACGCGCCAATCGTCTGACTTTTTGGGAGGTGATCTCTGAGATTGCTGAACCGAGCTTGAACAAAATCACTCGCTCGCCCATAAACTGGACCTCAATGTGTTCGATATCAAACATAGGTTCTCCCGGGTTTAAGCGCTATTGGTTGTCTGACGTACCGCGATAAAACAGCACACAGCATACATCGACTAGTCGCCCTGACCCTGGCGTGCGCGGTTTTGCGACAAATCAGTATGAGGCTGACACAACGCCCAAGCACGCCCCTCAACCGACATTTATTGCTCTCGCGACGCAGAGGTGACTGAAGTAGCGATAATGGGTTGAGATCACCCCCGTTTTCTTCTACATTCATTGCTCACTTATCGAGGTAAACTGCTGTGTACCGTATTCTTCTGATCGCATTCCTGTGTCCGTCTATCGCATTAGCATGGGGCCAAAATGGCCATCGTATCACCGGTGCGATAGCCACAAGCCTACTGACTCCCGAAACAATCACGCAAATCGAGACCATTATTGGTAATGAGTCACTCGCGGAAGCCTCGACTTGGCCTGATTACATGCGTTCAAACACCTCGGAGTTTTGGCGCAAATCGTCGCCGTTCCACTACGTGACCGTGCCACCAGGAAAACATTATCACGATGTCGGCGCCCCAGAGCAAGGTGACGCCGTTACCGCACTCAATCAATTTACGGCAACGCTCAGATCCGATACCGCGTCGTCCGAAGAGAAAGCGACCGCGCTTCGATTCGTAGTTCATATCATTGGCGATCTGCACCAACCGCTTCACGCGGGAAATGGCTCTGATCGAGGAGGTAATGATGTAAAACTCTCCTATTTCGGTGAGTCATCTAATCTTCATCGCGTATGGGATACGCAAATGATTGAAGGCCAAAACTTGTCATACACGGAATATACGGCGTTTTTGCAACGTCACCTAAACCAAGAACAGATTGCAGAATGGCAAGACCTCGATCCAGCCACTTGGATTAAAGAGAGCACGGTACTGCGCGATAC
>DOVB01000079.1 GCA_003520285.1 Halieaceae bacterium | reverse complement strand
CAGTTGGGCCACTCATTTACGAAGCAGCCACAGATAATCGAGCAATCTCTGAGGCGGCGCACTACTATGCCACCATTCTGTTCCCCTTTATTCCCTTGTTCTGGCTAATCAATATGCTCTCTTCGGTATTGAGGGGGGCTGGTGATATGATGAGACCCGCATTTGTCGCGGCGTGTCTCCTAGTAAGCTACAGTCTGTTTGCTTGGTGGCTAATACCGTCTCATGATGTTGCAACCAATGAGGCCATTCGCCTTGCAGCACTCGCCATGGTCGGTTCCTACTGCGCAGCGTTCGGTGCAACCATTTATTTTATAACGCGCAACACACAAGCGATTCGCTTCAGAGTTCATGATTTCAATATGGCTCTGCTCGTGCGCATTTTGAAACAAGGTTCGCTCGCGGCAACACAATCGTTCATGACCGTTCTTTATGCGCTGGTGACCACTCTGATTTTCAGTCGATATGGTACCGATTGGCTCGCTGGCTATGGATTAGCAGTGCGCCTAGAGCTCATCATGATCCCCATGGTCTTCGGGATGGGCGCTTCTCTGATCGCAATCGTTGGCGCCTATGTCGGTGCTCAGCGGCGCGCAGAGGCTATTGCCATTGCATGGCAAGGTATTCTCATCAACGTTGCACTGATGGGTAGTATTGGTCTCGCTCTCGCGCTCATGCCAAACCTTTGGTGTGACCTGGTAGGGAGCGATCCTGCGGTCATTGGTGCGTGTTCAAAAAGTCTGCAATTCATTGCGCCCACATACGTATTTCTTGCTCTAGGGCTGAGCTGCTACTTTGTCAGTCAAGCACTGGATACGCTCGCTCTCCCAGTATTTGGGTCTTTCATTCGTCTCGCTATCGTTGTTTCAGGGCTCGTATGGATCACACCCGAAACCGGGATCAGTGCTGCACTAGGCTTGGTTGCCGTCGCAGCAGCCTGCTATGGTATTGTGGTTGGGCTTGGACTCAAACTGGGACCTTGGCGCACTGAGTTAGGTAGAATTTAGCATCACGCAGTCATGATCACCGGCACATCGGAAGCAGCGATTGATGAACATTGGCAAACACTTTGGTACAGCGGGTGTCGTGAGCACGGTGATGCTCTGGGGATGTACCCTACCCGCTCCTGACACCCCTATTTGGCAGCCCACAGCTTCTGCTAATACCCCTCTAGATTCGGCGATATCTCAGTGTCGTCAGCAAACTGAGCACAGTATTGCTGCTCTTCGCAAAAATCTCACTACGTCTCTTAATATCAAACAAAGCCAATGCCAACGCTCACTTAAGTTAAGTGCCGATTCCAAGACCACCTACGTCGATAATGGTCTTGGTGGACTGATGCTGATCGATGACGACTTCATTGCTGATCAGTGCACGCCAAGCAGGCAAGACCTAGCCAAACTGGAAGCTCAGGTCGCACGCGAGCAAGATGAGTTGCTAACGCTATGCATGCAAAGCAAGGGTTATCAACGTTTTTAACAATCTCTACTTTGAACTTCACACAAAAAACCCAATCGAACTCGACTGGGTTTTTCACTATCGTGTCTGGCGCGCTCCAATCGAATTGGAACACAACCAACCAATTGCTAACGCTTAACAGATGACTTAATCGCTCCCTCTGTGGCCTTGCCATAGGGTGGCAATAAGCCCGCAAGCTTGCCAATGTTAACGCGAGTGGGTTGACTGTAAACCGACTTGGCATGGCTAAAGGTTTTGAACCCTTCAACACCGTGATAAGCACCCATACCGCTTGGACCGACGCCGCCAAAAGGCATATCCTCTTGCATGATGTGCATAATAACGTCGTTGATACAGACGCCGCCTGAAGTTGTGCGGGTCAAAAAGGTCTGCTCTTCACTGGCATCTTTACCAAAGTAATAGGCTGCCAGAGGACGTGGGTTATTGTTAATGTGAGTGATTGTTTCGTTGAACTCTTTATAAGTCCGAATCGGCAGTAAAGGCCCAAACATCTCTTCTTCCATACACTTTGAATCATTGGGCGGATTAACGATCAAGGTGGGTGGCATCTTACCGGCGCTATTACCCTCAAAATTTTCGTTCGCAGGATTCAAAGGCACAATGCGGCAGCCTTTCTCGGCTGCGTCGGCTAGGTAACCATTCAAACGCGACACGTGACGCTCATTAATCACAGCAGTATAGTCAGGATTGGCTAACAACGTGGGATACATGGCACCCACAGCCTGTGTTGCGAGTTGAATAACGTCGTCAAGCTTCTCTTCTGGCACTAAAAGATAGTCAGGTGCCAAACATATCTGACCAGCGTTCAGTGTTTTTCCTAGCATCACCCGCTCAATGGCCTGCTTCAAATCAGCTGTCCGTGAAATCACGACTGGCGACTTGCCACCTAACTCCAGTGTGCAGGGCACCAAATTTTTTGCGGCTGCAGCCAACACGTGACGCGCGATGCTGGTGGCGCCGGTGAAGATCATGTGATCAAAAGGAAGCGAGGTGAAAGCCTGCCCTACTTCAGGGCCGCCCACAACGGTTGCCACTTCGGTCGGATCGAATGCCTCGGCAATCATTTCTGCAATCAGATCAGAGGTAATTGGCGTGAACTCGGATGGCTTCACGATCGCTCTATTACCCGCTGACAATATGCCAGCTAGTGGCTGAAAGACCATCGACACTGGGAAGTTCCATGGTGCGATAACTCCAACAACCCCCTTGGGCTGGTACTCAATCCGAGAACGACCACCCAATAAATTCAGTGGAAATAAGGTTGGCCGACGATCTGGTTTCATCCACTGTGCCATGTGCTTACGACAATGCTTGAGGGAGCCGATTGATCCGGCAACATCGGTCATCATGTTCACGCTACGGGGCCGACAGACGAAATCCTCGTTCATCGCCTCGCTGACACGGTCTGCATACTTAACCAAGATATCGATCGCGCGATTTAGGCGATCTTTCCGAACCTCGAGCGACACCGCACCCTCGGCCAAGTAGCTATCGCGTTGCTGTTTCAACAAATCGTGCATTTTTTGTTCAGCATCAGGGCTGATTACCACAGGTTGAGGTGCGTTCACATTGAGCTCCTTGACATCGTCAAATTAATTTTTATGTCCCGAGTTTAACGCGGACTTCAGGAATTAAACACCCTTTTTAGGGGGTTCTATTGCGCCAATTTAACATACAGAGACACCAGTCATCGGACTCATTAATGAACAGACCAATAGACCAGCAGACCAACGAAGGCACGAGTCGAAAACTAAGCCAACAGCCAAAACGACTCTTTCATTTAGCCGAAGGCAGATAACCCCACGCAGGTGGCGGTTCAGCAATAGGCTGGCTTAAGTCCACATGCACAATGAATGAGCGATTCGGGCGTGTCAGCTCATAACTCATAGTATCAGCAGAGGGAAATCCTAATCGCCAGGTATTCTGAGTTGAGACTGCCAAACCATTCTCCTCAAACAGAGTTTTGCTGGCCGCATCTACAGGAAAAGATTGCAGACTCTCGGTCCCATTCTCGGCCGTGTGTCCACCATACGGTGACACAGCATCAACACTACCGTCTTGGTGCAAATGGATATGCTGAAAATTGAGGCCTTTTTCAGTGCGCTGCAGCACCCAAGTACGCGAGCGATCCTCGCCGACATGCAAAGGCATGCGGAGGGTATCTGTCTCGCAATCCCTGATGTGCACCACCAAAGGTTGATTCCAAGCGTCGCTTGGCTGATCGTCTTCAGAGTGTAGATCTCGGTGTGCGCCGTATCATTAAAAAAAAAAAATAATTATCATTGCCAGAACTCAGAGACTTTAATACAAGAGACTACAATAGT
>DOVB01000016.1 GCA_003520285.1 Halieaceae bacterium | reverse complement strand
GGGGTTACTGGGCTGGCAATGAGATCGACTTGTTTGAATGCTTCGGCGTAATCTTCGGCGATCAGGCGACGAGCTCGCTGAGCTTTACCATAGTAGGCGTCGTAGTAGCCACTTGAGAGTGAATAGGTACCGACTAAGATTCGCTGTTGCACCTCGGAACCGAATCCTTCAGACCGACTCCTTCGGTACAGGTCCTGCAGATCCTTCGGATCTTGGCAGCGATAGCCGTACCGAACCCCATCGAATCGAGATAGATTGGTAGAGGCCTCGGCAGGTGCAATGATGTAGTAGGCCGGTATCGCCAGCTGAGTTTGGACGAGATCGATCTCGACTAAGGTCGCACCAAGAGACTCGAGCTGTTTTAAGGCATCTTCAAGCACTTGGGCCATGATTGGGTCGAGCTGAGCATTGAAATACTGGCGAGGTACGCCAATCTTGAGTCCTTTAACAGATCGGCCAAGCGCAGCGACGTAATTGTCCACGGGTGCAGAGCTAGACGTTGAATCGAGAGGGTCATGGCCTGCGATCGCGCTTAATAGCAAGGCGCAATCTTCGGCGGTTTGAGCCATTACGCCGCCTTGGTCTAATGAGGATGCGTAAGCGACCATGCCCAATCGTGACACTCGGCCATAGGTAGGCTTGAGTCCGGTAATTCCGCAAAACGCGGCAGGCTGGCGAATCGAACCGCCGGTATCGGTGCCTGTCGCGCCGGGGCACAATCTAGCGGCTACCGCAGCAGCAGAACCGCCCGAAGAACCACCAGGGACACAGTTCAGATCCCAAGGATTCTTAACTGCGCCAAAGTAACTGTTCTCATTCGATGATCCCATCGCGAATTCATCGAGGTTCGTTTTTCCCAAAGTGACCGCGCCGGCGCCATCGAGTTGCTGCACCACTGTTGCATCGTACGGTGGTACGAACTGCGCCAGCATTTTAGAGCCACAGGTCGTTGCCAAGCCCTGAGTGCAGAATAAATCTTTGTGTGCTATTGGCACACCTGTGAGGGGTGATTGTGTTCCCGCCGCTCGTCTGAGATCAGCCTGCCGCGCTTGCTCGAGCGCCCGTTGCTCGGCCGTGGTAATAAACGCGTTGAGGGTTGGATTGTGCACGGCGATGTTGCGCAGGTATTCCACTGTGAGTTCGACTGCCGAAATTTGACCCAGTTGTAGCGCTGCGGAACAGCCCGCGACAGTGGTTAAGTCAGTCATTATTCGATCACCGGTGGCACAACGTATAGCCCTTGCTGGGCGTCTGGTGCGATTGCTTGAAACTGATCTCGTTGATTGTGCTCGGTCACCTCATCTTTGCGCAACCGCTGATGCTCATCGCGAGGGTGTGCCATTGGTTCTACATCGTCTAACGGCACTGACTGCAGTTGCTCAACCAGCGTCAAAATCTCATTGATAGAGTCGGTAATACCTTGCAATCGCTCGGTGTCGAGCTCGAGGCGGGCAAGGGTAGCAACATCGGCAATATGTTGGGGAGTGACAGACATAAAACAGCTCTATTTCGGCGCAGGTCGGGGAGTTTATCACAACGCTGTCCTTGCCCAAAATCGCTTGGATTGTTAGAGTATGGAGACTTGCGGATCTTATGTAATAACCAGGTGGTAATGAGTCGGTTAGAGGCCGACATCGCCTCTGGTGGCGCACTCTAATCGCCTTGTTGTTATCCTCTACCATTACGGACTATAAATAATTATGTTCAAAAGATTGCGCGGTATGTTCTCTAACGATCTATCGATTGATTTGGGCACTGCGAATACCCTCATCTATGTCAAGGATCAGGGTATAGTTTTAAACGAGCCATCAGTGGTCGCTATTAGAATACACAATGGTCAAAAAACGATTGAAGCTGTTGGTACCGAGGCGAAACGGATGTTGGGTCGGACGCCCGGCAACATTACGGCGATTCGGCCCTTAAAAGACGGTGTGATTGCGGATTTTCAAGTCACCGAAAAAATGCTGCAGCACTTTATTGCTAAGGTGCACGAAAGCAGATTCATCCGCCCCAGTCCTCGGGTCTTGGTATGCGTTCCCTGTATGTCTACCCAAGTTGAGCGCCGAGCGATTCGTGAGAGTGCATTGAGCGCCGGGGCGCGCGATGTTCGTCTCATTGAAGAGCCGATGGCTGCAGCAATTGGCGCTGGTTTGAATGTTGAAGAAGCCAGTGGCTGCATGGTCGTTGACATTGGCGGCGGCACCACCGAGATTGCCATTATTTCGTTGAACGGGGTCGTTTATAGTGACTCCATAAGAGTGGGTGGCGATCGGTTCGATGAGGCTATTATTGCGCATGTGCGTCGCCGCTACGGCAGCTTGATCGGTGATGCGACGGCGGAGCGAATTAAGCAAGAGATAGGCTGCGCGTTTCCGGGCTCTGAGCTACGAGAAATTGATGTGCGTGGACGCAATCTTGCTGAGGGCGTACCACGAAGTTTCGTGTTAACCAGCGATGAGATTCTCGAGGCGCTCTCTGATCCTCTTCAGATTATTGTTCAGGGGGTCAAGTCGGCACTTGAGCAGTCCCCACCAGAGCTTGCCGCTGATATTGCTGAATCCGGAGTGGTATTGACTGGTGGTGGAGCGCTCCTCAGGGATCTCGATAAGTTGATTTCTTCTGAGACTGGGCTGCCGGTAGTGGTGGCAGATGACCCGCTAACCTGTGTTGCTCGGGGTGGCGGTATCGCGATGGAGCGTATGGATAGGCACACACTAGAATTGTTATCGAGCGAATAACAGGCGGTGTGACCTGCAGGCGTCATACCAGAGGAGAGACTGATTAAGCCTCTATTCATCAAAAGATCGCACACTGCCACTCGCGCAACGGTCACGGTTGCGCTGATGCTGGTCGTGTTCTTGCTCGATAAATACACCACTTGGCTGGACCCCGCTCGGGAATTAGGACAAGAGACGGTCTCATACCTGTATCGTTTGGCCTCTGTACCCTCAAATCTTTGGGTAACGTTGTCGGATGCAAGTCGTTCTGAAGAGGCCTTACTGAATCAGTTAGATCGCCTTGAACGAGAAAATTTAGTGCTACAGGCCAGTCTCCAGCAGATGGTGGCATTAAGAGCCGAGAACACCAGCCTCAGAGCCTTATTGAATTCTGCGCCAAGAGATCGAGACGACGTGCTAGCGGCCGAGATTATTGGAGTGTCGCCAAACCCAGCCCGTCAGTTGATTACCATTAATCAGGGTCGCAAATCACAAGTGTTCACCGGGCAACCGGTGATTGACGCCGATGGCTTGTTGGGCCAGGTCATTGAGGTTTC
>DOVB01000248.1:20376-20822 GCA_003520285.1 Halieaceae bacterium | reverse complement strand
GTCACAACCGTACCACGACCAGAAATCGAGAAAACATCTTCCACTGGCATCAAAAACGACTGATCAATCGCTCGCTCAGGCTGAGGAATATAATCGTCTAACGCCTTCACCAACGCCGTAACCGCCGTCGTACCCAATCCATTCTCGTCTTCACCATTCAACGCCATCAGCGCTGAACCACAAATGATCGGCGTGTCGTCTCCAGGAAAATCGTAAGCATCTAATAACTCACGAAGCTCCATCTCAACCAGCTCACGCATCTCTTCATATTCTTCAGTACCAACACCGCCACAATCTTCCGCCAACAGATCCGCCTTGTTCAAAAACACAACAATGTACGGAACGCCAACCTGACGTGACAACAGAATGTGCTCTCGTGTCTGTGGCATAGGACCGTCTGTCGCACCACAAACCAAAATCGCTCCGTCCATCTGCGCCGCACCCGT